>JAAYSF010000085.1 GCA_012523975.1 Veillonellaceae bacterium | reverse complement strand
TCCCCGTGTTTCTCCCCGTGTTTCTGTGTAGCAAATTTTTAATATGCAACATTTTAACTAATAAAAATATTTTTTAATTTAAGCTTGAAAATTAAGAGTAGCAGGATATAACATATAATAAGTTTACCGGCACTGAAAAAAAGATCTCCGGAGTAGCCTCGGTCTATGACCAAACTTTAGAGATTTAGCAAGGAGGTAGTCCCTATAGATGCAATAACAAAGGCAGCCGTTTTTCTTATGATGATTGGCTTGGAAAAAGGTCAAAGCATACTAGCATTGATGGATGATAGCGAGATTAAAGCCATTGTTTCTGAAATCCAGAGCGTGACATCGCTTTCGCCAAAAGTACAACAAAGTGTTTGGGCTGAGCTAAAAGAGTTAGGCTATGAGGATAAGATGAAACCTTCTGAGGCGCTAACTATTATACGATTGCTATCTAATGGCAGTAAGATTAGGTAATAAGGGCAGAGAGAGATGGTTTAGTGATTACATTATATATTCTTTGGAATCTCGTCGGTTTTTTTCTGGTGATGCTAGATAAACAGCGGGCTAGGCAAAATGCGTGGCGCATTAGAGAACGAACTTTCTTTTTGGCTGCTTTTGCTTTCGGGGCGGTCGGCATTCTTATTGGAATGCAGATATTCCGTCATAAAACACGCCATTGGTCCTTTAAAGTCGGCATTCCGTTACTGTGTATTTTCAATATTATTATTGTTTATATTTTCTGGCAGCGAGGTTGGCTTGTTTAAACGCAAATTATTGCATTTTGCTAGGAAGTGATTGCTTGATTTTAAGTGTTAGTCGGCGAACGGACATACCAGCTTTCTATTCGGATTGGTTTTTTAAACGTTTAAAGGCGGGGTATGTACTTGTCCGGAATCCAGTAAATTTTCAGCAGGTAAGCAAGGTAATACTAAGTCCCGAGGTAATCGACTGCATTGTCTTTTGGACAAAGAATCCTGTCCCCATTTTAGATAAGTTAGAGTTGCTGGCGGAATATGACTTTTATTTTCAAATCACGATTACGCCATATAATGAAAAAATCGAAGCCAATGTGCTTGCTAAGCCGGCTGTAATAGAAGCATTTAAACAGCTGTCTGCAATTATTGGCAAGGAAAGAACAATTTGGCGTTATGATCCGATTATTTTAACAGACGAACTAGATTTTGAATATCACAGCCGCAAATTTGAAGCTATTGCGAATGCATTGCAAGGACGGACTGATCGCTGTATAATAAGTTTTTTAGATTTGTATAAGAAAGCTGAACGGAACATGAGCAATATTCCGCTAAAGCCCATAAACGTCCAACTTATGCTTGAAATTGGCGGCAGGTTTAAAAACATTGCCAGTAAGTATGGGCTGATAATACAAACTTGCTCCGAGTTAGTCGACCTGTCATCAGTAGGGATTGAACATGGAAAATGTATTGATGATTGTTTGATAGCAAGGATAATTGGGCAAGAACTACGCCTTGATAAGGATAAAAACCAGCGAACTATGTGTGGGTGCGCAGCCAGTGTTGATATTGGTGCTTACAACACTTGTAAACACGGGTGTTTGTACTGTTATGCCAATTTTAGTGCTAATGCGGTGAAAAATAACTTATTAAAGCATGATCCTAATTCACCAATGCTTAGTGGCAATCTTGAACCGGGTGATAAAGTTACTGAGCGCAAGATGAAAAGTTGCAGAACTAAGCAATTGGGGTTATTTTAAATTTTTAGTTTTGCGCTTTTTCAAATACATTTCGAATTTTATCTTTACTGGGAACGCCTTCATGAACCTTAACGCCGTGGACAAAGTAGGTCGGCACATAGTAATAGTCATACTTTCCGGCAATATCAGGATGAATATTCTCATCAATTATTTCAATTTCCAAATTGGCGTAGGCTGGATTTTCCTGCTTTAGCTCGTCCATCCATTGCAGGGCTCTTACACAATGCGGACAAGACTTCATAGTAAACATCAGAATAGGTTTCATAGATATCCTCCTTATGCTCCTGTATTCAACAATAATATGCCGGCAAGGAGGGCGAGCTATACTGCAGTATTTTATTCAACACGAGAGAACAAAAAAGGCAGTTTGATAGGCTTAAATATGCTATCAAGACTGCCTTTGTGATTAAAGCTAATTTGCTAATGCCGCTTTATTAATATTCTGCTGGATCACAAAATCAGATTCGGCTCCGTGCAAGCCGCACTCCGGGCACCACCAAGCTTGGATTTTCTGAATGACCGGCGTCTCTTTGCCATGATAATTAACAAAGGTAAACTTTGAAATCTTTTCCTCATGCTCACACCAAACTTGCTTTTTCAAACAAATCGCTCCTTTATTATTATCATTACTAGTACGGGGTTAGGGATACCCTTGCGCCTATCTCCCAAATCACAATAATGTATATGCGGCGTGCTATGATTTAAGCCTTACCTAAAAAAGGCATCGGTGCATTAATTGCTGAATATTCAATATAATTTAGCCGTTATTTACAACTAGGTAATTTTATTTGTATAATAGCTTTTGTGGGTACTACGGAAAAATTATCTATATTTAATCTTAAAGGAGGTCATTAAATGCATCTATCAACCAAGATTCTTGTCGGCTTAGTACTAGGCGTTATCGCCGGGTTAATTGCTGGGCCGGATAATGTTGGATTTATTAAAATGTGGATTGCGCCAATCGGGACATTATTTATTAATTTAATTAAAATGATAATTGTACCATTAGTATTTGCATCCTTGGTGGTAGGCGCCGCCAGTTTGGGGGATGTTAAAAAGTTAGGCCGCATAGGCGGTAAGACAATGGCATTTTACTTAATTACCACAGGTTTTGCAGTGGCCATTGGCATTGCTATGTCGCTGATTCTAAATCCCGGATTAGGTCTTTCACTGCCTGCTGATGTAGTTTATAAGGGCAAAGAGGCCCCATCAATTATGAGTGTTCTGGTTAATATAGTGCCGACCAACCCGATTCAAGCTATGGGATCAGGCGATATGCTGCAAATTATAACATTCGCCTTATTTGTAGGTGTTGGCATTACAATGGTTGGTGATCGTGCTAAGCCGGTAAATGACTTTTTTGATGGTTTGGCTGAAGTGACTTACAAAATTGTTAACGCTATTATGTTAGTTGCACCATACGGCGTTTTCGCGCTTATTTTACCGGTAGTGGCCGAAAACGGTCCTAAAGTGCTTATACCTTTGGCCAAAGTAATTGGAGCGGTTTATATCGGATGTTTGGTGCATATGGCGCTAACATATAGTGGTATTGTATCTGTCCTAGGGCGTATGAGTCCTGTGAAATTTTTCAAAGGCATAGCACCTGCGCAGTTAATTGCCTTCTCAACTTGCAGCAGCGCAGCAACCCTGCCTGTTACCATGAAAAATACTCAGGAGAACTTAGGGGTATCAAAAGAGGTCTCTAGTTTCGTATTACCGCTTGGCGCAACGATAAACATGGATGGCACAGCAATATATCAAGGTGTATGCGCACTGTTTGTGGCGCAGGTTTACGGCATCGATTTGTCCTTAGGCCAGATGGCTATTCTAGTTTTGACCGGTACCTTGGCATCAATCGGTACTGCAGGTGTGCCTGGAGCCGGCCTGATTATGTTGACCCTTGCTTTGCAATCTGTTAATTTGCCGATTGAAGGAATTGCTTTAATTGCCGGTGTTGACAGGGTATTGGATATGGCTCGTACCACTGTTAATATAACTGGTGATGCTGTTGCTACCGTATTCATCCAGCGTAGCGAAGATATGGCGGCAAACAAAGATTTATCAGCATAATTTTTAACGATTATAACAAAAAAGAAGGTGGCATAGCCACCTTCTTTTTGTCGTTTTACCAGAGTTTATAAATGTTCTTTTGTGACATAAGCGCAACTGGCGGCTTGCGCTTTAGCAAAGCTCGGCGCAAGCCGGGTTTCTAAAAGTTGTGCAGTTTTTTAGCGGTTGTATAAGATATATTCTGTATTGCTATAATAGGAATATTCATTTGACAAGGGCCTTTAATAACTATATTATATACTATACGGGGGTATAGTATATAAAGGAGATGTAAAGCATGCTAAACGACCAGGAAAGAAATGATCTTACTAAGCGCTTGCGAAGAATCGCTGGGCAAATAAATGGCATTGAAAAAATGGTTAATGATAAAAGGTATTGTGTCGACATTTTACAGCAGGTTGTAGCGGCGCGATCAGCTTTAAACCAGGTAGGGCTGAAAATTCTCGAGAGTCATACTAAAAGCTGTGTTGTCAATGCAGTTCAAGAAGACCGCGCCGAAGAATCAATTAATGAGCTCATGACTGTCTTGTCCAAATTTACAAAATAGTGGTCTGACTAAGTAGGTGAAAATTATGACGAAAGAAAATAGTACGACTAAAATAACCTCGGCTACGCTTAAGATAGGCGGCATGTCGTGCGCTGCCTGTGCCAGCAGGATTGAAAAAGGCTTGGGACGTTTGCCCGGCGTTGAAGAGGCTAGGGTAAACTTTGCTGTCGAAAAGGCTTCGGTTGCTTACGATTCAAAGCAAATTAGCTTAAAAGACATTGCGGCCAAAATTGAAGGTTTGGGTTTTCAGGTTATAAAAGATAGGGTTGAGCTCAAAATTACCGGTATGAGTTGCGCTGCTTGCTCAAGCCGAATTGAAAAAGCTTTAAGTAGAATGAACGGTATATACAGCGCGACTGTAAATTTAGCGGCCGAGAAAGCAATTATTGAATTTAATTACGGCGACGTTAGCGTTAGTGATATTAAGGCAAAAATTGAGAACTTAGGATTTGGCGCGCATAACGCGACTAGCGCTGAAGAGTCCGATAAAGCAAAGGAAGTCAGGCTGGCAGAAGTCAGTCACCAAAAATTCCGCTTATTTCTTGCCGCTGTGTTTTCAATTCCCCTTTTAATGGCGATGATTTTTCACGTAATGGGCGCGGTAGGGCCCGTTGCTCATATTCTGCTCAATCCGTACTTTCAGTGGGCGTTAGCAACACCTGTCCAGTTCATCGCCGGGGGGCAATTTTATCGCGGGGCCTATCTGGCCCTGAAAAATGGCAGTGCCAACATGGATGTTTTAGTAGCGCTTGGCACCTCAGCCGCTTATTTTTACAGTATTGTTAATGTATTTCAAAACAATAATGAGTTGTATTTTGAAACCTCTGCAATTCTCATTACGCTCATTATTTTAGGAAAATTATTAGAAGCCAATGCCAAGGGCCGTACATCAGAGGCCATAAAAGCATTGATGGGTTTGCAGGCTAAGACGGCCAGAGTTGTGCGAGAAGGGCAGGAAGTTGATATTCCGGTAGAAAACGTGATGGTTGGGGATATTGTAATTGTCCGGCCCGGCGAAAAGATTCCGGTCGACGGGATAATCACTGAGGGGAATTCAACGGTTGATGAGTCAATGCTAACTGGAGAAAGTCTGCCAGTTGACAAAAAGCAAGCTGATGAAGTAGTTGGAGCCACGATTAATAAATTCGGCACTTTCAAATTTAGAGCAACCAAAGTCGGTAAAGATACTGCTTTAGCTCAAATAGTGCGGATTGTCGAAGCGGCACAGGGTTCAAAAGCGCCTATTCAGCGTTTTGCCGACGTTGTATCGGGCTATTTTGTGCCGGCCGTTGTTGGTATTGCGCTATTAACATTTGCCGGTTGGTATTTTATCTTTGATCCAGGGAATTTCTCTCGCGCGCTTGTAAATTTTACAGCCGTACTGGTTATTGCCTGCCCGTGTGCTCTGGGATTGGCTACCCCGACATCGATAATGGTCGGAACGGGTAAAGGTGCTGAGAATGGGATTCTAATCAAGGGGGCAGAACATCTGGAAAATGCCCATCGTTTAACAACGATTGTTTTAGATAAAACTGGGACCATAACCAAGGGCCAGCCAGAAGTTACTGATATCATTGCCTTGGCCGGGCTTTCACAAGCAGAGGTTTTAACGCTGGCCGTACGGGCTGAAAAAAAATCTGAGCATCCATTGGCCCAGGCAATTGTTGATTACGGCAAACAGCAGAGGGTCGCAGCTGATGATCCCGATGAGTTTGAAGCTATTCCCGGTCACGGTGTAAAGTCCGCAATCGATGGCCGGCAGATTCTTGTCGGTACCCGCAAGCTGATGCGTGATAACAATATTGATTTTAATGATATGCTTGCCGATATAGAGCAGCTCGAACAGCAAGGCAAAACTGTTATGCTTATGGCTGTTGATAATAAAATGGCTGGTTTACTGGCAGTAGCCGATACCGTGAAAGAAAGTTCTGCTGAAGCAGTAGCCGAACTTAAGAAATTAGGTATCGAAGTCTGGATGTTAACCGGCGATAATGAACGGGCCGCTAAGGCCATCGCGCAAAAGGTCGGCATTAATAATGTACTGGCTGAGGTCTTGCCGGAAAATAAGGCCGAAAAGGTACAGGCGCTTAAGCAAGAGGGGAAGGTGGTAGCCATGGTTGGCGATGGCATCAATGATGCTCCGGCGCTGGCGACCGCAGATGTCGGTTTTGCCATCGGAACCGGAACTGATGTGGCAATCGAAGCAGCCGATATTACCTTAATGCGCGGCGATTTAAACGGTATCGTAGCGGCCATAAAGCTGAGCAAAGCAACTATGCTCAATATTAAACAAAACCTGTTCTGGGCGTTGATTTACAACACCCTGGGAATTCCCGTTGCCGCTGCCGGTTTTTTATCGCCGGTCTTGGCCGGTACCGCAATGGCCTTCAGTTCTGTATCAGTAGTAACTAACGCCTTGCGGCTCAAGCGGTTTACGCCTGATAAATAAGCTGAATGAACAAAGACTGGAAAGACGATTTGCGTCTTCCAGTCTTTTAACTACCTAACAAGAATAAATATCCCATTGCTTAACTTTACTACATCGGCTTTGATGGCCTTAGCCACATCCTGCATCAGCTTATATTGCTCTTCTTCATTGGCAGCTTCAATCATAAAAGCCGTGCCTGAGCCAGGGACTTTATGGTGGGGCAGGGTGATTGCCGCTGCAATTTCAATACTTTGTTTGGTTTCCATTTTAGTCTCCTACTATGTTTGATTTCATTACGGAATGACTTTTCTTTACTGATTCCAGTAATGGTGTGTGGCTAACGACGCTAATCAGCTTTTCTTGATCGCGGATGAGTGGGACAAGCACGATTATTGTCTTGCCGCTCTCGTAATCTTTGCGTGTATAGTGATAGCGTTTAACACCGACACTGCGGGTTGCTTCGAACAGTATTGCCTTGCGCTGACCAAAGTTATCCAAAGTAATCCGGTAATGCTCCTCATTAGGTTCAATTACTAACGCCAGCCCTTCAGCGAGAACCATTTTCTGCGCATTCTCAGTGCCTAAAGTGTTGCTGACAAAAATACCGTCAACATAAAGTTCTGAGCCTCTTACTTCGATTTGACCGGGCTTAATTTTGGCAATATCGCCTACCGTCTTACCTTTAGCAAAGCGGCTTAGTCCGATATAAACAAAATAACCGACAAATATTCCTGCCACCGACTGGACAGCCAGATTGGTGAAGCCTAGGCCGCGTAGTGATTCCATGGCTGCTGCTGTGCTTAGCGAGACAAGAAGCGAAAAATAGTTGCGCGCTTCAAAGGTTTTTGCGATGCCGTCTATATACGCTTCGCCTCGCGGGGTAAACTCAGTGCTTTCTAAGCCTCTAAGACTTTCGCGCTCGGTTTTCCGAACGTCGCGAAAGTGCTGAATAGCAATTGCTAAGAAAGTTACCGCAGTGAAGTTGTTGCTTTTTATTGCCGGAATTGCCACAGCACCAATCCCAGCGGCGATGAAAGCAATAACGAGATGAATGAGATATCCGTTAGGATGGGAGGGATACTGCCGGTAATCTACTTTTAATGTAAGATAACGGGCCAGTGTTCCCACTATTGTTGCGACGACAATAAGCGTAAGAGTATCTATCGAGATTGGTCCTTTTCCGTCCAGCTTTACCACATCCTTGTAGTATTGATACTATAAGGATGGCATATGCGCTATTTAATAATTCATTAGTCGATGCAAATTTCATAAAAAAATTGCTCAAGAACGCACTTGCAGGCGGCGCACTTGGCAAGCTAAGTCTTTTCTAATATTTTTTCCTAAATTGGAGAAAATTGTACTAACTGGTTTCGCTGGAGGGAATATGCGCCGGATGCTACTAATTTATTGTGCCAGTTTAATTCTGGCTGGGATAGGTTTTGGTAGTTTAGTTTCACAATCAATAAGCAGTATTGAAATGAATATGATTCCAAGCGCAGCTGCACAGGGCAAACAAATCTTTCAAAGTAAGGCGTGTATTGAATGCCACACGGTATTTGGTAACGGAGGTTACTGGGGGGGAGATTTAACCAAGGCTTATGCTAAGTTTGGTCCTGAGAGGATAATAGGGTATTTAACCGCTGCGCCGCTGCTTAATGGTGCGAAACATAAACGGCATGAGCAGTTAACGTTATGGGAAGCTCAGCAAGTCAGTGCCTATCTTGAATTTGTTAACTCAATAAACACATTAGATTGGCCTCCTTCGGCTAATAAGTAGGTAACTAAAAACTATGGGTTGGAGCGATTATGATTAAGTTGCTAAGAAATATTTGCCAACTAACCGATACAACGCAAGCGCCATTACAGCCAATTTTACCTGCGGCGGTTTTTCAATCGCAACGGCTATCCTATAAATATTCATTGGCAGCTTTTATGTTCTTTGGTATCCAGGGACTAGTTTCGTTAGGCGGAGCTTTAGAAATGGTTTTTCTTGATATCCCCAGTCCAATCCCGTACACAGTCGGAAGATCCTTTCACTTAAATATCAGTGTACTGTGGATGCTAGTAGGCATGACCGGTGGTATTTACTACTTTTTTAGTCAAGAGGCCGAACGTGAGATTTATAGCGCGAAATTGATTAATATTAGCTTCTGGTTCCTAATACTGACGCTTATTTCTATTCTTGGGTCTTTGTTGCTAGGTTTTAATGACGGCAGGGAGTATCTAGAGGCGGTACAGCCGCTCAAGCTAGCAGTGCTGATAGGCTGCCTGGCTTTATTTTATAATCTTCTGCGGACATATATGAGCTGCGGCGTGCCAAAAACGAGGGGGACATTGGTTGGCATTATCTCAGGCTGCTTGAGCCTGATTATTTTTTATTTACCCAATATAATGTCTTATGCTCATCCCACAATCGAAGAGATATTTAAGTTTTGGTATATTCATTTGTGGGAAGAAATGAGCATGGAATTAATCGGGGTAGGTTTGATGTCTGCACTGCTGATAGTAGCGACTGGTGTAAAAAGAGAATCACTCGAAAAATTGATTTATCTTGATCTTATTATGATAGCTGCAGCGGGAATTTTGGCAACAGGGCATCATTATTACTGGATTGGGGTACCGGGCATATGGATTTGGATAGGCGGAATCTTTAGTGCGATACAAGCCATCCCTGTTCTTTTGCTGGTTTTTAGTCTAACTAAGACCAGCGATACAGAACGTTTTAGTCAGTTGTCTCTCCGCGAAAAAATCACCATTGCCTTAGTTGCCTCTAGTGTGTTCAACCACATTTTCGGGGCTAGTATGTTGGGATTAATTATGTCTTATCCAAATATCAACAGATATACACATGGGACGTATATTGTGTCAGCACATTCACATCTTGCTTTATTCGGGGTGTTCGGTTTTTTGGTCTTAGCAGTATGTTTTTATATTTTTTTTACTGGCTTTAAATTAAACCATCGCGATTACCGGTTATGTTGGCTGGCTATTCTTGCCCTGAATGGCGGTTTGATTATTATGAGCATAGCGCTACTGGCTGCTGGGTGGCTGCAGGCGTATCTGCTTAATATAGCCGGATTAGCAATTATTGAGGTTAATGAAACGGTTCGCCCGTATCTTATTGCGCGAGTAGTTGGGGGGCTTGTCTTCTCATTTGGCAGTTCGCTCTTTGCTTGGGTGATTGCAAAGAATGCTTGGTGCCATAGAGATGTTTTCTTTGAGGACGGGGCGCAGTCTGATAACCGCCCTATCCAGAAATTGCAACAAATACAGCTTAGTATACGAAACTTGATGGGTAGTTTAAAAGAAATTGAGGTGTTGCTCGGTGAAGTAAAATACCTATCAAAAATGTTGGCGGTCATAAAAAAGATGAAAGAAAAGAAGAAAAAAGAATGACAAGGATATTCATAAACTTTATTAAGGAATTTTATCTAAGATTCCCTTTTGTTGAACTAACGCATTGTACTCGCTTTTTAAGCTCTGGATACGGGACAGGCTGTTGCTATAGCATAATTCTAGCAACACAGATTCCATTAGCTGTTCCAGGCTGTGAGCATAGCGTAAGGAAGCGGTTAATTGTTCAAGTGACTTCCGGCATTGCTGTTCTTCATAGCTGGACTGTTGAGTAGTGGGATTCTTATAATCAAAAACCCGTTTCACTTTCGTAATTTCCGCAGTATATGAATCGAGAGCAACGAGGTCATCAGGACTAAGCTCTTTCAAGGATGACTTTCCTAAAGCCCGCATTGCCTCTTCCATTTCTAAAACCATAGATGTCATTACATTTGCTACACTTGTGGCAGCTTGGTCAATATTTAGCAGTTTTTTCATTGGTGAGTTATAATATACCAACGTTGTAGGCGGTTCCCATGGGGTCACTTTTGTGGTTTGGTTATGGGCTAGGGCCAAGAGGGGAACGGTACCCAAATAAATGGCGTCCGCCCCTAAGGCCAATGCTTTAAGGCATTGGCCTGGTGTAAAAAATCTGCCAGCCGCGATTATACTAATCTGTGTATTTCTCAAATAGTGTTTTGCCCGAATCAAAGCATGTAAGCTAGGTATGCCGAAATCATCTTGTTTAATTGGCGCAGTTGCGTGTGAACCGGCACCGGCGCCATCAATAACGATAGCGTCAAAACCTAAATCGACCGCAACAGCTAATTCTTCCTCAAGGCGGTTAGTAGCCATAAGTTTTAGGGCGATGGGAATACCTTTGGCCCTTTGCCTCAGATCTTTCATGAACTTAGGCCAATCTTCAGGAGTCTGAATCCCCGGCGGGGCCGGAAGGGCTATCGCCGGTTCGCCGGGAGCGAGGCCTCCCAGAATGCGTGCTCTGCCTTCAATATCTTTAGCCTCGATACGCGCTGTTCCCAGGTCAGCTCCTTGTCCCATTTGGACTTCGAGCATATCAGAAACGGCAATCTGTTGATCAGTTCTCGCGCCCCATGATGGCCAACGGCAAATTTGCAATATAAATTTGCCGGCCGCTTCCGGTTCCTCGGGTAAAAATGGTCCTTCACCGGAATTGGTAGCCGTTTGCAGTATCTTTGATGCTCTGGCCAAGGCGATTTTTGCTTCCTCGCTCAGCGCTAAACCATAAGCCATAGCACCAATCATAAGCGGGATTTTTAGAGTGAGCGGTTTTTCGGCATTTACGCCGATAGTGACGCTCATGTCTATTTGGGCATTTTCAGGCAACGAGAATCTAGTCATCTGCCGGGGGGAGAACATTAGGTTATCAAAGCCTAAAAACTGCTTAGGAGAGCCCAAAGGCCGCGTTATAGCTTTGCCGCTTTCGGCACGTAAACTCATTTCAAGTAAATTTAACAGCGAAAATCGCTTTAAGGACGGAAGTAGTTCTGCAAGATTTTGGTCATAGTCATCCGATAACAGTTTTGCCATAGCATCGTTGGTTACTCGAGAAATAACGTAACGCATTAGCGGTTTAGCCAAGAATAATGATGCTATCACAAGAATTATAAGTGCAAGCGCCGGTATGTACCAATTGATATCAGATATTATTATTTGCATATTAATTATCCTCAGAGTATTTTGTAGCTATTTTTGGTTATTCAGTGGATCAGAAACAAGCTTCACTCCCGTAATATCGGCAGTAAGGGGATCAAGAGCGACAAGATCATCAGGACCAAGCTCATTTAAAGAAGATTTTCCCAAGGCGCGCATTGCCTCCTCCATCTCTAAAACCATAGAGGTCAATACGTTTGCTACACTGAGCGTAGCTTGGTCAACATCAAGCAGTGTTTTGGTTGGAGAGGTATAATATACTAGCGTGGTAGGCGGCTCCCACGGGGTTACTTTTGTGATTTGGTTATGCACAAGGGCTAACAGGGGAACAGTGCCCAAATAAATGGCATCCGCTCCTAAGGCCAGGGCTTTAAGACACTGGCCTGGCGTAAAATATCCACCAGCTACGATTAAACTAATCTGGGTGTCTTTCAAATATCGCCTTGCCCTAATCAGGGAATGAAAACTAGTTATGCCAAAATCATCTTGTTTAGTTGGCGCTGTTGCATGGGACCCACCCTGGGAACCATCTATAACGACAGCATCAAAACCTAAATCCACGGCAACAGCTAATTCTTCTTCGAGGCGGTCGGTAGCCATGATTTTTAGGGCGATAGGAATACCATTAGCCCTTTGTCGCAGATTGCTCATGAACATAGGCCAGTCTTCAGGAGTTTTAACTCCGGGGGGGGCCGGAAGGGCTATCGCCGGTTCGCCGGGAGCTAAGTTACCTAGTATACGTGCTCTGCCATCGAGTTCTTCGGCCGCGATGCGAGCTGTTCCTAGGTCTGCTCCTTGCCCCATCTGAACTTCCAACATATTGGCTGATGCTATCTCTTGGTCGGTTCTCAAGCCCCATGACCAGCGGCAAATTTGCAAGATAAACTTTCCGGCCTCTTTCGGTTCCTCGGGCAAGAAAGGCCCTTCACCAGAGCAGATAGCGGTTTGCACTGCTTTTGCTGCTTTGGCCAAAGCAAGTTTTGCCTCCTCACTCAGACCCGAACCATAGGACATGGCACCAATCATCAGCGGGATCTTTATGGTAAGCGGTTTTTTTGCATTTGGGCCGATTGTCACACTCATATCTATTTGGGCATTTTCAGGTAGGGATAATTTAGTCATTTGCCGAGGGGAGAACATTAAGTTATCATAGCCGAAAAAATGCTTTGGCGAACCTAAGGGGCGGCCTACGATTTTTCCGCTTTCGGCACGTAAACTCATTTCAAGTAAATTTAAAATTGAATATCGCTTTAATGATGGAAGTAGCTCGGCAAGATTCTGGTCATAGTCATCTGATAACAGTTTGGCCATTGCATCATTGGTAACGCGAGTTACAATATAACGTAAAAGTGGCTTAGCCAAGAGTATTAAGGCTATCAGCATAGAAATCAGTATTGTAATCAAGAACAGCAAGAACTGTGAATTAGTTATAATTAGTTGCATACAATTAGTTATCCTCGATAGGCTTTATTGAGAATAGTATTCCGCTTTAAATAAGGTTTAAATCCGCCTTTGAGATGGAATGCCAAATTCAGTTTAAGCGGCGCAGTGCTGCATCTCATAGGTAATGTAGACATGTTTATTTAATGTGGACTTAAGGCCAAATTTACTGTATTATAGTGATTGTCGCACTATTTAATCAAATCGACTTGCCTCTGTATTAATGAGCTTGGAATGACGGCTTTAAGATTTAGTAAGCGTAAATCGAGATTAGTTTGACGACCATTTGGTAATATTGATAATAATAGAAAGTGTTCGAGAGGTGGCCGTAAATGATTGAAAAGTCAGTAGGAATTTTAGGAATTGGCTCGTATGTGCCGGAAAAGATTGTTACAAATTATGACTTAGAAAAAATGTTTGATACATCTGATGCTTGGATTGTTGAACGGACAGGCATTCGCGAGCGGCGGGTGGCCGCCGAAGGTCAGGCTTCATCCGATTTAGCGACTAAAGCGGCTGAACTTGCATTGCTTGATGCAGGAGTAAAGGCTGAAGAAATTGACCTGATAATTGTCGGAACCGTTTCGCCCGATATGGTATTTCCCTCGGTCGCTTGCATAGTGCAGGATAATCTAAAAGCCTATAATGCGGCAGCCTTTGACCTTACGGCTGTGTGTTCAGGCTTTATTTATGGGCTTATAACCGGCAGTACGTTTATTAAGTCGGGAACTTATAAAAAGGTACTTGTTATTGGAGCGGAAACGCTTTCGAAAATTACCGACTGGAGCGATCGCAATACTGCGATTTTATTCGGCGATGGCGCCGGAGCAGTCGTATTAGGAGAGACTGAACCTGGCTATGGCATTCTCGGCGCTTATTTAGGGGCAGATGGCGCCGGCGGTGACCTTTTGAAGGTGCCTGCAGGGGGTTCGCGCCAGCCGGCTTCAGAAAAAACAGTAGCAGAGCGGGCTCACTTTATTCATATGAATGGCAACGAGGTTTTTAAGTTTGCTGTTAAGGTAATGGGGGAAGCCGCCAATAAGGCTCTTGAAAATGCCGGAATGGAACCAAAGGACGTTACATACCTGGTGCCGCACCAGGCTAACATGCGGATAATTCAGTCTGCGGCTAAGCGGCTTGGTTTGCCTATGGATAAAGTTGTCGTTAATGTTGACAAGTATGGTAATACTTCTGCCGCATCCATTCCGATTGCCCTTGATGAAGGCGTAAAAAGCGGCCGGATTAAAAAAGGCGATGTTGTTGTTATGGTTGGTTTCGGGGGCGGCTTAACTTGGGGTTCAAGCGTAATTAGGTGGAATAAATAGAATATGCTTTTGTATCAAACCGTCGTTTTTCGCTGATGAAGCAGGAAAGCGGCGTTTTTTTTTTACGAAATCTAGGTGAAAGATATAAGCAAATTTGGGAATGCTACAAAAATAGCATGGATTTTTGCTTAAAGGGGTGTCACCATGATTCGTTTTGAAAATGTATCTAAAGTATACGAAGATGGTTTTCAAGCCTTAGATAACATCAACCTTGATATCAAACAAGGCGAATTGTTGGTACTGATCGGGCCCAGTGGCTGCGGTAAAACAACTACGATGCGAATGATTAACCGGATGAATGAACCATCCTCCGGTAAAATTTTTGTTAATGGTAAAGATATCAGCCAGGAAAACACGGTTGAACTCCGCCGGAATATTGGCTATGTAATTCAGCATATCGGCCTTCTACCGCATATGACAATAGCCGATAATATTGCGCTCGTTCCTAAACTTAAAAAGTGGGATAAAAACCGTTATATGCAGCGGGTAAAAGAGCTTTTGCAGCTGATTAATCTTGACCCCGACACTTATGCTCAGCGGTATCCGCATGAGTTGAGCGGAGGACAGCAACAACGGGTAGGGGTGGTTAGAGCGATGGCCGCTGACCCAGCAATAATACTCATGGATGAGCCCTTCAGCGCGCTTGATCCGATTAGCCGGGAGCAATTACAGGACGAGCTGGTAAGGCTGCAGGACACCATTCAAAAGACCATTGTCTTTGTAACCCATGATATTGATGAAGCAATAAAGATTGCTAACCGTATTTGTATTATGAGCAAAGGGAAAATTGTCCAGTTAGACACCCCGGAACATATTTTAAGGCATCCGGCTAATGATTTTGTTCGCAGTTTTATCGGCGAGAATCGGCTGAATGAAGTTGGGACAATGCCTACCATTGCCGAAATAATGGTTAAACCGATTGTTACCGGACCAAATCGTGGTTTGGCCGAAGCCATAATGCAGATGCGGCGCCAGAAAGTCGATACACTGTTGGTCGTGGACAGAACCAATACGCTGCTTGGGCGTGCGACAGTCTGGGATGTCCAGCATCATTATTTCGAAGAAAACATTACTTTAAAGGATATTCTCAGGCCTGATGTTGCAGTTGTTAATGTTAATCAGAATTTGAGCGAGGCCATTGCATTGATTCGGGAGCACAGAATCGCAGCTCTGCCGGTAATAAATGACCAGAATAGACTATTGGGGGTTATAACCCGGGCAAGTTTGGTAGATGTTATGGCCGAGCAATTGGGAGATGCCATTACATAGCAAGCGAAAGGGGCGGCAATTTTGGAAACAAACTTACTGGAACTATTTCAAGCTCGCTGGGACGATATTATGCTGGCCTCAATGCAGCATATTGAGCTTACCGTAATATCACTGATTCTGGCCAATCTCATTGCAATACCCTTAGGAGTATTTCTGACGAGATATCAAAGTTTAGCTGAATTTGTAATTGGTATAGCCGCGATGTTCCAAACAATACCGAGTTTGGCGCTGTTAGGTTTTATGATTCCCCTGTTGGGGATCGGTCCAATCCCTGCAATTGTGGCTTTGACGGTGTATGGTTTACTGCCTGTTCTGCGTAATACTTATACCGGGATTCTGGGCGTTGACCGCGCTTCAGTAGAGGCCGGAACGGGTATGGGTATGACACAGTGGCAGGTGCTATTCATGGTTCAGTTGCCGCTGGCCTTGCCGATTATTATGGCTGGCGTCCGTACCGCTACCGTTCTGCTTGTTGGGGTGGCAACGCTGGCGGCGCTTATCGGCGCAGGCGGGCTTGGTGATTTAATTTTCCGCGGCATATCAATGGCTAACCCGCAATTGATTTTGGCCGGCGCGATACCTTCGGCGCTATTGGCATTGGTCTTTGACTACGGCCTTAAATGGGTAGAAAAATCTGTAACCCCGCAAGGACTAAGAGCAAAAGGGGGGGCAGCAATCGTAGTGAACAAATTCTGTTGGTTATTACTTGTTTGTTTCATAACGACCATGCTAGTTGGATGCACCTTATTCGGCGGTGATAAACAGCAGATAATCATCGGCGGCAAAAACTTCAGCGAGCAAGATATTTTAGTGCATATGATGGAATACGTTATTGAGGATAAAACTGGTCTTACAGTAGGCACCAAACCATTTTTAGGCGGAACCAGTGTAGTAGCCCAGGCAATCGAGCGTGGCGATATCCATATATATGCCGAATATACAGGCACTGCGCTGATTAATATATTGGGCGAGTCAATGACGAGTGATCCGGAGGCCGTTTATGAGAAGGTTAAGCAAATTTATGAAGAACAGAAAGGTTTAATTTGGCTCAAGCCGTTTGGTTTTAATAATACTTATACCTTAAGTATGCGAGATGATAGGGCAGCCGCTTTAGGAATCAAAACCTTTAGCGATTTGGCTCAAAAAGCGCCTAATCTGACTTTAGGCAGTACGCAGGAATTCTTGGAACGTTCGGACGGCTATAAAGGCCTGCAAAAGACTTACAATATAGATTTCAAAAGTACAAGCGGTATGGATCCAGGGTTAACCTATGCCGCAGTACGCGACGGCAAGGTCGACGTAATTGATGCTTTTGCAACGGATGGCAGAATAATAGCCTTCAATTTGCGTGTGCTAGAAGACGACAAACACTTCTTTCCGCCCTATTATGCCGCACCTGTAGTCAGAGCGGATACTTTAGCAAAATATCCTGAAATAGCTGACGCCCTTAATTCATTGGCGGGTAAGCTTAATGATAAGGAAATGGCAGCCCTGAATGCCCAGGTTGATTTAGAGAAAAAAGATCCTAAGGTAGTAGCCAGGGCATGGTTAAAAGCCAATGGTTTGATTAAATAAGGAATGTAAAATAAATGGAAACAGGATATATTGGGTATTTTATTGTATTTTTTGCTAGAGTAGCCGACGTAAGCTTGACAACGATACGGACCTTGATGTTGATGCGTGGCAAGAAACTTGCCGCAGCCACGATTGGCTTTTTCGAAGTATTAATTTATATAGTTGCACTCAAATATATTTTCAATACTCTAAACGATATTACTAGCCTTATTTTCTACGCTTTCGGTTTTTCAGCCGGCAATATTGTCGGCCTATGGCTGGAAGAGAAACTGGCTGTTGGTCATCTGACAATGAGGGTCATTACCCGGAGAAATGCGAGTGATTTTGCCGAGAATCTTCGTCAGGAAGGGTTTGGCGTTACGCTGTTTCCATGCCAGGGCCGCGAGGGCTGTTACGACTTGCTGGAAATTGCTCTCGAAAGGAAACGATTGAAAAAACTTGAAAAAATGGTTTATACATGGGACGGCGACGCTTTTGTCACAGTATCTGATACCCGGAATATCCGCGGCGGCCATTTCTATAAAATGAAAAGTAAATAATCATGCGAAAACAGGCTTATCGCGCTGCCGTGGTAAGCCTGTTTTACGTTAAGCTCAGTAACACACACCCTGTCCAGTTGCATAAGCTAAAGTGTCATAAGATTGTGTAAGGGGCTGGGATTATTGTGAACAAAATATTCAATTTACAAACATTAAGAGGAAAACTGAGGCTTTGGGGTCTGATACTTGTGCTGCTGCCAAGTATTCTGCTTATGGCAATCTTCATTTATCACAGCTTGCTTAATACAACAAAAAGTATCTATTCCAGCCTTAACAGCGTTATTACAATCCAGGAGCAGACTATTAACCGCTGGTTCGAGGAGCGGTCTGCCGAAATTAGGGCAGTTGCCGGGTGGAGGGATATTAAGGAACAGGATTTGCCGGCTATTCAAGAGCGGATCTATAACCATATGGGATCGCGCGAAGATTTTATTAATATCGGCTATGCCGATAAAAACGGTAACCTGATAGTTGAAGGTACAGGCCAGTATATCAACATGAATATCGCTGATCGCACTAGTTTCCAAGAGGCGAAAAAAGGTCGCGACTATATTAGTGGGGTGCATGAATCTCCGGGAGCGGGTGCTGGGGAACCTGTCGTAATCTTTTCTTCACCGGTATTTGGTGATGATGGCGAGTTTAAAGGGGCTGTCTTGGGGGCTGTGAAATTAGACAAAATTAAAGCTATCATCAGCAGTTTTCGTTCCGGCAAAACAGGTGAGACTATTTTACTTAATAGCGATGGAGTTGTCCTTACCGAATCGCGCTTTACTCCACAATTAATTAAAGATGGTATTGTTGAAAAAACAACGATTATGAATCTGAAACAAGATATTCGAACTTTTCCTGGTAAAGAAGACTCTAATGAAAGAGTCGCCATTTATAAGGACTATCGCGGCAAGACGGTAATCGGCGCTTATCGCTGGCTCGAGGGACAAAAATGGCTGCTTGTCGGCAAAGTAGACGAAGAAGAGGTTTTCGGACCGTTTCAAAATGATTTAACATCGATGATAGTAATTTTTATGGCAATTTTGCTAGGGTCGATACCAATAACGTTAATGCTGTCGAAAAAGGTAGAGTCTTCGGTTACCGGGCTGATTGCCAGCTTACAGTCGCTGCAGCAAGGAGACTATTATCATAGGGTTGATCAGAAAATCATTGACAAAGCGCCCGAGGAACTGCGCGAATTATGTTTGGCGTATAACAGCATGGTTGAAACGGTTAAGGCAAAAACCGAAGAGCTTCACCAGGTGAACAGTCATTTAGTCAGTGCCCGTGATGCTGCTCTGGCGGCCTCGGTAGCTAAGTCGCAGTTCTTGGCAATCATGAGTCACGAAATCCGCACGCCGATGAATGCAATTATCGGGATGGCTGAACTATTGTGGGACACAAATTTGACGCCGGAGCAGGAGCAGTATGTACGGGTATTCCGCTCAGCCGGTGAAAACCTGCTTTGTATTATTAATGACATCTTAGACTTATCAAAAATCGAGACAGGGTATCTTGAATTAGATAATAGTGCTTTTGACTTAGAGGAGATTGTCGAGAAAACCTGTGAGGTTTTTGCCGTTCGGGCGCATGAGAAAGGAATTGAGCTGGCTTGCCGGATTGAGTCAACCGTACCCTTAAATCTGCTGGGTGACGCCGGCCGTTTGCGACAGGTACTCTCCAACTTGTTAGGCAATGCCGTTAAATTCACGGAAAAAGGCGAGGTGGTGCTTGAGGTAAGCTGCAGCCCGATAGCAGGTAATAAACAGGAAATTGCCTTTACCGTTCGAGATACAGGTATCGGCATTCCGGCTAACAAGATAAACGAGATCTTCGACCCATTTACCCAGGTTGACGCTTCAGTTACGCGCCGCTATGGCGGTACAGGTCTCGGCCTGGCAATTACAAAGCGAATTGTTCAAATAATTGGCGGCTCAATAACAGTAGATAGCATAGTAGGGCAGGGAAGTGTTTTCCGCGTCATCATTCCGTTCACTATCCAAGAAACTAAAGTAGCATTAAGAACATGCGCCAAAGATGTCAGGGGTCTGCGGGTATTAATTATTGACGATAACGAAACTAACCGGATGATTTTACGCGAGACATTACTTACCTGGGGTGCGCAAATAATTGAAGCAGCGAGCGGATTGGCCGGATTGGCCGAGATGCGTAAAGCAAATCAGCAAGGTAATCCGATTAAACTCGTTTTATTAGATGCCTGCATGCCTGAGATGGATGGTTTTGAGGTTGCAGAGCGGATAAAGAATGACCCAAGTTATGCCGGTGTTACTATTATGATGATCACTTCTACCACATGTAGGGGTGACATGGCAAGGTGTGCTGAATTAGGCATTAACGGTTATCTGATAAAACCGGTAAAAAGGGCCGAATTGCTCCAGATGATTCTTTTAGCGCTCGAGAAAACCCCGAAAACTTTGCTACCGGTGCAAGAACAGGAAATGGCAGTAGGGCCGGAAGAGGTTAAGCGGCTGAAAATTTTATTGGTTGACGATTCCCCGGATAACCGGATGCTGATTCAAGCATTTCTCAAAAAACTCCCTTACACTATTCAAACAGCTGAGAACGGTCAAGAGGCTGTAAACAAATTCAAAGCAAATCAGTACGACCTTATCCTGATGGATATGCAAATGCCGGTTATGGACGGTTATACCGCCGTAAGACAGATTCGGCAACTAGAAAAGCAAGAGGGTATGAAACATATACCAATAATAGCTTTAACAGTTTATGCCTTAAGCAGTGACGTGGCAAAATGCTTGGACGCCGGGTGTGACAGCCATATCGCAAAACCGGTTAAGAAGGACACTTTACGTAAATCTATCATAGAATATACAAAAAAGTAAATTATTATGGAGGTAGCTCATGACGGCAAACAGGGTCCTTATTGATCAAGAGTTAGCTCACCTGATACCCGGTTTTTTAGCGAATCGAAGCAATGATATTATTCAGCTTACTACTGCTTTACAGCAGGGCGATTTTGAGAAAATTGCGGTTATAGGCCACACTTTAAAAGGTATAGGGGGCGGTTACGGTTTCCCGGTAATAACCGATTTAGGCACTGCTATTCAGCAGGCTGCCAAAACTCATGATTCTCAAAAGGCAAGTGAGTTAGTCTCAGAATTAAAGGCATATTTGGAGAGTGTTGAAATCGCATACGAATAAGGTCGAAAGGAGGCGGGGATATGTCAATCTTGGTTGTCGATGATTCAACAGACAGCCGTTTGCTGGTTAAGGCGTTGTTAGAGGAGAAAGGTTATTCTGACATAATCCTTGCCCAGTCAGCGGCCGACGCAATGAGGATTTTAGCAAATCAGCAAACAGATAGTCAAAATAAAGTGGATTTGATTTTGATGGACCTAGTTATGCCGAAAATGGATGGGATTCAAGCTTGTCTTATGCTTAAACAAGATGAGGTGTTCAAAGATATACCAATTATTATGGTGACGGCCAGCGGGGAAGTAGAAAACCTTGAACGAGCGTTCGCCGCCGGTGCTACCGATTTTATTACTAAGCCGTTAAAAAAGGTAGAGTTAGTGGCGCGGGTTAGGTCGGTCCTCAAGATGAAAAGTGAAATGGATCAGCGCAAAGCGCGCGAAACCGAATTGCGCAGGCTAACTTCGCTTGATGGCCTTACCGGCATTGCTAATAGACGCTGGTTTGATGAATTTCTTGATGCCGCTTGGCGGCAGGGGTTAAAAAACGGCCAACCGCTAGCGTTGATTATGGTTGACATTGATTGCTTTAAGCTATATAACGACAACTATGGTCATTTGACCGGAGATCAATGCTTGAAAAAAGTCGCCAAGGCTATTCAATCATCAGTCAGCGGACCGTTTGAGCTGGCGGCTCGCTACGGGGGCGAGGAATTTGCGGTTGTTTTAGCAAGCTCAGAACTAAAATATGCAATATCGGTTGCCGAAAATGTTCGAACAGCGGTTTCTAATTTGAAGATACCGCATTGCCGGTCGCCCGTTTCAGCAATCGTTACGGTAAGCATCGGTGTGGCAAATATCGTGCCCTCACCGCAAACGACGCCGCAGCAGCTTATCGAAGCCGCTGATGACGCGTTATATAACGCCAAGCAACAGGGGAGAAACCAGATTCAAATAGCTGTCCAAGGATAGTATGTGTAAAGAGCTGCATTAATTTTGCAGCTCTTTTATTAGTCAAGGGTATTAAAATTTTTCTGGGAACTGCTGAATAATCCCATTCGAAAAAGCATCAGCCATCATCAGTGCCTGAATCTCAACTTTATCAAATATCGCGATACTCTTAGTGTAATTCCTATTAATCATTTGGACGGCCTCGGATTTAGTAAGCCTCAAGTGTTCACGCCACATTCTGCGCATTTCGTCAACCGGCCAATGGGGGTTGATTTCGTTTAATAAATCGACAATATCATCGGCGTTTTGATACCAACGTCTTTCCGCAGCTTGTGCAGCCCTGGTATCGCCTGCTTTGGCGGCTGTTACAAGGGCTGCCGCAATAGTGAGGTGGTCAGTAAACAAACGTTCAATTTCAGCGGCAGTTCTCCGACCGTAGAAAGATCTGAATATTTTCGCAAAATCTGGAGCATTTCTGAGCAGGCGGTTGGTCGTAGCTTCTAAATCAGGTAAATTAAAAACAATACTGATAATAGTCATCCTCGTCCAATATACATGCTGCTCCCAAAGCATACGGAAACAGGCCTTTAACCCTGCCTCAGCGGTAGTAAGTACCCCGTCATTTTCAAGTCCGAAGTCATCATAATCATCATCCCATTCACAGGGACCGCATGGCTCCCAGTAAGGTTTTTTTGACATTCTCACTGCTCCTTTCATACCTTGTTTCTACATAATATGCAAGTAAGGGCGCGTTTGGAAGCTAATTAGCAATGATTTATGTAAGATTTATCCGATGACTAGAATTCAGGTAGTGTTAAAAACGCCATCTGAATTAAGTCTCCATCTATAAGTAAATGTCGTTACATATATGACGAAAAAAAGAGCTGCAGCACGATGCTGCAACTCTTTTTCACTTCATTTTGCTTTAGCAGGGCTATCTTGAATTTTTGGCTTATTATAGCCTTTCTCATCATAAGGCTGTAGATTATCCAGCCATTTGGCTTTAAGGTTAGAAACGGCCTCGCGCCAATCATCTTTGGCAATTTTATCCGGGTTAATTTTTTCCAGTATTTCAAAGGTAAAGACATCGGGGCCATAGGTATTCCAGTCTTGCTGTAATTGCTTATTGCTATGGCCGTTCATATTTAGTTGAAAACGTTGTCCATTAAAACTGCCGGGTAAATTCATGCTGCTATCAATAAATATTTTACCGTTAGCGTTATTTTTAATTTGAAATACTCCCATTGGGCGCGGCGTTTCTTTGTATTCTAACTTAAGTTGCTTTTTTCTATCCATTGTATGCCTCCAGTCTTTTTGTTCGGGCTAGCTTTTAACCCAGTAAGCACTACCGTCACGAGTCCGATCCATGAAACCATATTCAATTAATAGTCGGCGCAACAGAACATAATCATCATAGAACGGTTTTAAGATGGCGTTTACTTCTTTTTCGGTATACTTCTTGTTAGTTTCGAAGTTTTTTAACAAATGTCTTAAGATAGCAACCCGTTTTTTCTCCTTAAGTGGAAATAATTCGAGGGGGCCATTCAAACCTTGTTTGAAGTAGGTTGATAATATTTTGGCGTTTTCTTCTTCGGTTATCGCGAAGCGGTCATCGACATGCTTAGCGGTCCGGGGGATTTCGATGAAGGCCTGTCGCTTAGGCGTGTGCTCACCAAGCAATTCCATAATGGCCAAAAAGATTTTGGCTTGTTTTTGTTTTTCCCTGAGCGAAAAACGGTGGTTGCGAATGGTTGACGTGCTGCCTGTATTAGTTGCTTTTGCTATGTCGTTGTCGCTGTGGCCTTGATAGAACAGCTCAAGAATTGTTTTCTGATGATCAGTTAAACCGGTCAGCTTTTTGTCGAGGTTAAGAAGAACTTGGAAGGTCGAGCCATGCTGTTCAGCGATATGCATAGTAATATACTTTTTGGCCTCGTACAGCTTGTCATTGTAGGGGTAGATGACTCCGTTCGCAAAACTTTCGCCGCAGATAAGACAGACGAATTCGTCGCTATCTTGCTGATAAATATAGCCATGTTTGATTTCCTGTAGGGAAGCCTGCCAAAACAATTCAGTTAAATTACTCATATCTAAACACCTCGGTATATTATCTATCGATTCCATAGATAGCATAACCGACAATCTAGATATCGTCAAGATGTTTTTAGGGAGCGTTTATTTATTGAGTAGATAAATGGGCAGTATGTCCAGGAGGGGATTTAAAATAGATTAAATATAGGCGTTACCTTACGGTGAAAATAACGTTAAATGTAGCGTAGATAATCTTTATATGGAGGTCTAAAGTGTTTAAGCTTATTAAAAAATTTGCAAGTGGTACTTTGATTATTGCTATGGCTTTTGTATTCGGCGGCTGCGCCAATAATCCGCCCAACCCGCCTAATGAACAGTCTCAGCAGCAGATTGAAGCGCAAAATAAAGAGAAGGCTGTTATGGATAACTATAATGCGCTTTTACAGACAACCGATGTAACTATTCCGGAGATTATAAAGTTCATTGATGGCAATATTACTGTTGTTTCGAAGCCGAACGCTTCAGCTATGATAATTGGCCTCGAGAAAGTCCAAAATGACAAATTAAATAAAACGCAAGAGCAGTTTGATAATGAAGCTGTTCAGAAAGTCGTGATGAAGGGTTACAAAGTCGGCTTAGATGACGGCTATATTAATAGTATCCAAAATCAACAGGTAAAAGATTTGCTGCTTGCGACAAAGAACAGCGGCTATAAAATTGAAACAGCTGAGGGCATGTACTACCCTGTTATTGACTATTCTTTCTATAAGAAATATCGTTCCAATGTCACGTCTGATATTGCGGCATTTATCGATATAATGGCGGTCGAATCAGATAAGACGCCGATAAAAGATGCCGCGCTCGTTATAAGCTGGGAGGAGATACTCAAGCGCGCCCAAGCCCAGGAACGCTTTATTAAGGAATACAGCAGTTCAGCTAAGATCGAAGATATGCGGTGTCAGCTTAAACGCTATGCAGTGTTTGCTATGTATGGCGGGAACAACACGCCGCTATTTAGTTATGATACCAAGCAGATGAATCATGAAGCCAAGGAAACCTATTTAGAGACTGCATTTGATGCTAATAATGGCAGCTTTTCGAAGGCGATGATCGGATATCTTGAAGTACTTCAAAAGAACGATTACAAATTAACTAGTGAAGTGCAGGAGTATCGTAATAAAGTTTCCCAAGAAATACACTAAAATGTCCCCGTGACAGCGTGTAGCTTAAATTTATAAGATGAGATATAATTATAATTGTGGTAAAAATGTCCAGGTGCGCAACTTCTATTGGGAGAAGGAGATGATTTGTGTATGGATCTTAGTGTAATTGATAAAATAGCTGAGGAGCTGTACCAAGCTGAGAAAACCGGTAACCCTATTAAACAGCTTACAATCCAATATCCTGATATTACGGTCGATGAAGCTTATGCCATTCAGCTTGCGGGACGGAAACTGCGCGAGGCCGATGGCCGCGAGGTCGTAGGGGCTAAAATCGGTCTGACCAGCAAGGCTATGCAGCATATTTATAATGTGTATGAACCCGACTATGGCTACATACTGGATGATATGGTTATTACTGAAAATGAACCGATTAAAATGTCGGAATGTCAGGCACCTAAAGTAGAGGCCGAAATAGCTTTTATACTTAAAAGACCATTAGAAGGTCCCGGCGTTACAGTGGCGGACGTCCTTAGAGCAACAGCCGGTGTTATGCCCTGTCTGGAGATCATTGACAGTCGTTATGAGCCGGGTGCAATCAAAATCCAAGATACTGTCGCTGATATTGCTTCCATCGGTAAGGTGGTGTTGGGCGGCGCACTAACTCCTGTTGCGGATATTGATCTTCGTTATACCGGTTTGGTTTTTGAAAAAAGTGGTGAAGTTATTAGCACTGCCGCCGGAGCAGCCGTTCTCGGCCATCCCGCAGCAGCCGTTGCCTGGCTGGCCAATAAGCTTTCCAGCTATGGTGTAACACTGCGCAAAGGCGATATAGTAATATCAGGCTCTTTAATTGCAGCCTGTGGTGTAGAGGCCGGGGATTCTGTAAGAGCAACCTTTGACCGGCTGGGTTCGGTGAGTGCTCGATTCGTCAAATAATCGATAAATGAGTTTAGGTATATCAGAAAAATGCCGAGCATCTAAGGTGCTGGGCATTTTTAATTCGCAATTTCTACATAATTTTGACTTATAATAAGATAATACCTTAGCAAATGGGGGAAAAGTAGAGGTTCGCAGCAAGGTTGACAGCGGCAGCAGTTTTTACATTTATCTACCGGTGTCTAATGAGTAACTTATAAAAAAGCAGCGGGACTTTCTTAGTGGAAAGCCGCTGCTTTGAGCTTCTTGGAAAGTTTAGTTATAACTGTGAATTATAAATGCCAAAATAGGGTAACATAAAATCTTTCAAAGACCGTTACCTTTTATAAATATCAGGCGTTAATATAATAGCTACAAGCTTAGAAAGTTGGTGAGCCCGCGGTGAAAAATGATCAAGCCTTGATATTGGACGCCAAAAACGGTGACCGCGAGGCGCTTAATATATTAATTGAAAAGTATTGGCAGCCGGTTTACCGGCTGGTTTGCTATAAGGTCGGCAATAGTGAAGATGCTCAAGAATTGACCCAAGACACCTTTTTGCGCGCTTTTCGCTCTCTAGAACGCTACCATGATACCGGGGCTTCATTTAAAACGTACTTAGGCCGGATTGCTGTTAATCTTATAACAGATTTTTGGCGCAAGAAAGGACGAGCGCCTCAGATGGTCGATATTGGTGAATATCAGGAACCGTTTTCAGATACGGCAGATAGACCGGAAGACGCGGCCATAAGCGCCGAACAGCAGCATGAAATTGCCAAGCTAATAGGTTCGCTGCCGAGTGACCAGCGTCAGGCGGTCGAGTTAAGGATTGTGGCTGGGTTATCGGTTAGAGAAGCTGCTAATATTATGGGCAAGACTGAACCAGCGCTCAAAATGCTGCAACAGCGAGCATTAAAGAATTTGCGAAAAATGTGTATTGAACATGGAATTATAGAAGGGGGTGCTGTAAATGCCAATCGATAGAGAAGAGATAAAAGCGGAGCAGTTATCTATGCTAATCGATGCTTTAAATAATAAAGAGCAGTTGGTGACCAATGATGCTGAACTGCAGGAACTGGCTGATGTTGCTTCGATGGTAAAACAGGCAGCCGGTCAGTCAAAGCCAACGCCAGAGACTATTGATTATATTGCCCGAGAACTTAAAGCTGAGTCTAAAGTTAAACAATCCAAACCACGCTTTGGCTGGCTTTACTCCGGTGCTGCCGGTTTGGCAGCCGCTGTTCTGCTAGTCGCAGTGACTAACTTTATGCCGGCAGTTCCGGATAAAACCGAACAGCAGCTGCCGCCGCAAGTTCAGATTTCTGAGGTCCTGCCGCAGACCAATACTGCACCAGGCAGTCTTGGTGGTACGCAGACGAATATTAGCAAAAAAGCTGATATTCCTAATAGCGCTATGCAGTCCCAGGAAATTGTTTCTAATCGGGCTGCAGTGCGTACAGAAAAACAACCTAATCCGCAAGCCACTAAACAAGCACCTGCCCTTGCAGGACAGGAGGCCGGTGTGGCAGCAGCACGTTCTACCGATGTGAAACAAGCTCGGGTTTTAGCAATCCCGGGCAAAGATGCCAAGGCACTTAGTGTCGATGATGATACCGGTTTTATTAAGCAGGTTTATGCGTTTGAGAACGATAAAGAGGTAACAATAACGCAAAAAGCTAAGGGCAGCGGCGCCCCTGAAACTGATAATGCAGCCAGCGTTGCCGTCATGAAGGAAGAAGCTGCGGAGGATGGCAAGGAAATGAAGGCATCTAAAGAGTCCGCCAACAAAATTACTGCAGCCAAAGATGAATATGAGGTTACTGTTGAAGGCGAACTTTCTAAAGAAGAATTGCAAGAAATTGCTGATTCATTAGTCGAAACTGAAGAGACGGAAGAAAGTGGCAAGGAATAACCCGTTACCTATTGGACGCCTAGTCGTTTTTTAGCGTAAAGGAGAGGAGATTGCAACATGAATAAAAGATATAAAGCAATAGTTTCAGTAATAGCAGGAGCAACAATTCTAGCCGGAGTTATCAATAGAGGGTGAACTGATAGCCGAAGTTACAATTGCCTCTAATGATAGTAAGATCGAGCCGACAGGCCCTGGCACCAACAAAGTGTGGCAGGTAAATTCGATAAAAGAAGTAAGCGTAACGACAAAGGCTGACAGTAACAAGAACGGCAAGATTGACGTCGGTCCCGGTGTGGAAGGGCTAGACTACGATAAAGTAGTAAGATGGCAGCAGAATGTTGACGCCGGCCGTGAGTTATGGCGTCTTGATCCGCTCAAGGTTGCCAAGACTGAAGGCCGCAGCTACGGATTTGATGATACGGACACTTATACAGTTGTTAGAAAGCTCAGTAGCAGTACAATAGCCCGCCACGGTCAAATTGACATTGAAGTCAATCATGACGGCAAACTTTACACTATGATTATCGTTCGTCCGTTTGGCGGCGGTGATGCTATTTGGACAACTTATAAAGTAGTCGGCAAAAAGCCACCGGTGACTGTCCCGACGCCGGTACCGAGCGAAAAGGTCCTATTTGAGACAGACAAGTTTACCGGTTGGAAATGGCTCAAAGAATATTATCCAAAGGACATGGCTTTTGCGACAATCGTCGACTATGAGGCGCAGCTAAAGCAAGACAAGCGAATCCCGGAGGCGGCGCTACAAAAACTTAAAGATGTAGATTTTAATAACAAAGTTGCTCTCTTTGCCTACCTTGGCGGTACGTCAGGCAGTCACGGAATCGGCATTGAAAAGGTAACGATAGCCGGCAATAAAATGACCGTCCAAGTGCGGACTAAAAGCCCGCGGCCGGATGAAATGGTCACTATGATGTTAACTTATCCATCCGATTATGTTCTGATTGATCGCAGCGTATTCGATATCTGGGGCGGCGTAGACATCACCTTTGTTGATCAAAAAGGCAAAGTCTTAGGTAAAAATAAGCTGACAATTACACATCGATAACTAAAATATAAAGCGAGCGGCCACGTCCTCTGGAACGTGGCCGGCCGCTTTTGGGAGATTTATTGATGAATAGGCAGGGGATTCTACAAACTAAAGTTAATATTATGAGGATTGAGACTTGGCTATCCGCTTTTGGATAGTCAGCCGCCTGCTAGGAGTGGTAATTTGAATTGGCAGCGTAACCTTTGGGTTTTGTGTTTAGGCGCAATGCTTTCGGCATCCAGCTATACAATGGTAATTCCTTTTTTACCGTTATTTTTGCTTGAGATTGGCGTAAGCGCTCAGAATGTTCATATGTGGTCAGGAATGGTATTTTCGGTGACATTCTTTGTTGCGGCAGTAATGGCTCCATATTGGGGGCGGCGGGCTGACAAGTCCGGGAAACGCAAGATGGTTTTGCGGGCAGGAATTAGTTTGGCGGTGGTATATTTTATCGGCGCTTTTGTAACAAATCCATATGAACTCTTAATCGTAAGGATTCTGCAGGGTTTTGCTAATGGATTTATTCCTGCGTCAATGGCGATCGTTGCATCGTCGGCGCCAATTGATAAAATGGGGTTTAGTTTAGGAATTGTGCAAACCGCGATTTTAATCGGCGGTATTATCGGTCCGCTGATTGGTGGCAGTCTTTCGCATGTCTTTGGAATGAGAATGTCTTTTGTAGTCGCTGGAACAGCGATATTTTTAGGGACAATATTAGTGAAATTCTTGGTTGTTGAACCTGAAAACCAAGCAGCACCAAGCGAAGGCAGCATAATTGATGATTTTAGGATTGCTTTCGGTAATTCGAAGATTGTCCAGATGCTAGCGTTATTGTTTTCCGTCCAAGTCGCCAGTATGGCGCTGCAGCCGCTTATTGCTTTATACATCGCAGAATTAATCGGAAAAGTAGAAACTGCCGGTTTAACATCGGGTATTGTTATTAGTTTAGCCGGCGTTGCCGGGGCGATATCGGCGCCGTTATGGGGAAAGCTTGGACAGCGGCGAGGCTTTTATAATACATTAGTTGTCGGGTTTATGTGCGCAGGTTTTTTCAACGCGCTGCAGTATTTTGCGGATGATATTTACAAGTTCAGCATACTACAGTGTCTGTTCGGTCTGTTTATCGTTGGCGTGTATCCGGCAATCAACACTATTGCCGTAACTTATGCTGATGAGAATTTTAAGGGACGGCTATTTGGCCTCATGACTACTGCCAACCAGCTAGGTTCAATGACGGGGCCGCTTATTGGCGGTGCAGTCAGTTCTTGGCTGGGGATTAGGCCAGTTTTCCTTGTCACCGGTATTCTGCTGATAATACTTGGTGCAGTGTTAGCCGCAAAGAATCGAAACAGCGCTACTGGACGAATAGCAAGGGAATAAGAAACTGGGACCTTTAGCTTAATTTACCACAGACGAGGGTGTTGGGCGGGATATTTCCGTTGACAGCAAAGCAAAGTTCTGTGATAATTAAAACATACCGTCCGGTAGGTTTGTTGGGAGGAGATGTTGGCTTTGACTAAAGATAATATTACAATTACTGCTTTACGCTTGTTTTTGTTAAATGGGTATAAAAATGTATCGCTTGTCGATGTGGCCAAGGCGGCCGGTATCACTAAAGGTGGTATCTATCATTATTTCGACAGTAAAGAGTCCTTACTGCAAGCAGCGATCCATTATTTATTTGAACGGTTTGAAGCAAAGTATGTCGAGCTATTTGGCAGTTCAAGGAGTTTGCAAGCTACCCTAAACACTATTATAGTTGACAGGGAATTTGAAATATTCCTTGAGCGTCTGCTTGATATCGAACCGGGCTGCTACCGCGATAATCACGCCAGCCTTGCCCTTGAGGTAATCCACAGCTTTCCGGGCTTTCAGGAACGACTTGACCGTAATCATCTGAAACTCCTGCGGGAGATAGAGCAGAAGGTTAAGTCAGCCCAGGATAATGGCGAGATTAGAACCGATATTGAGACTCAGACGTTGGCAATACTTATTTTGTCAGTCATGAGCGGCCAAAATACTCTAAGTTTCAGCTTAAATGATTCGAATGTGCGGAGCAAGGTAATGGATAGTCTGTGGTTGCTAATTAAGGCATAGTATACTTAGAGAGTGTGAGATTGTTGCTTTCAGAACATACCGACTGGTAGGTATGTCTTGAGTAAGTTAAACAGCTAGACTTAAGAAAATTTGGGGAGGCAGAGTAAATGAAAGGTTTCAAGTTAAAGTATTGGGCAATCCCAATTGTGCTGATTATTGGATTGCTTGTTTTTTTCAGAAGCGGTGCTTTTTCCAATGAGAAGGCTCAGCCGGGTAACACCGCTGTATATATTAAAGTCAGTGCTGCCCAGTATGTAAATACCGTGCCGCAACTAATGCTTAATGGCAATATTGAAGGTCAAACTTCAGCCGATATCAGTGCCAAAATATCAGGCCGGATTGAACAGGTAATGGTCGTTGAGGGTCAGCAAGTTAAAGCCGGAGATCCGTTGGTAAAGCTTGAGAGTGTTGAGTTGGCTAACTCAGTGCGTACGGCAAGTGATGCAGTAACCAAAGCGCAGGTAAACTATGATTTAGCGCTTACCGATTATAATCGCTACCAAAAGTTATACGGTCAAGGGGCCATTTCACAACAGCAGCTTGATACCGCTCTTGCCAAGCTAAAAATTGCTCAAGCTGACTTATCCAGTGCGTCCTCCAGTTATAGCAGTGCGCAGCAGCAGTATGGCTATGGTGTCATAACGGCGCCTGTTGACGGTGTTGTCGCCAATGTTACTGCAACTGTTGGTCAGGTTGTTTCGCCAGGCGCGGCGCTGATGGTTGTGCAGGATATTAATGCGGTTTATGCTGTAGTCAATATTGAACAAAAGGATTTAGCGCTTGTTAAAGTTGGTCAAAAAGCCGAAGTTACGGTTGATTCGTATGCCGGTAAAGTATTTGAAGGTACTGTTGATCGTATGAATCCTGAAGCGGGTATGGGTAACCGGATGTTTAAGACAAAGATAAAAATTGACAATGCTGATGGCGCGTTAAAAGCCGGTATGTTTGCTAAGGTTCAGCTGGCAACAGGTGATGCGGTGCAGGTTATGACAGTTCCGCAGACGGCTGTTATCCAGAAACAAGGTCTCTATTATGTATTTGTAATAGAAGATGGCAAAGCTGTTCGCCGTCAAGTTGAAATTGGCACAGTAACCGGTGAAACAATCGAGATAAAAGCAGGCATTGAGCCTGGGGTTCAGGTAGCTGTAACTAATGTAAGTCAGCTTAAAGACGGTGAAGCTGTCCGAATTGTAGAGTAGAGGGGATTTGTCATGAAACTTACTGAGATTAGCTTAAAACGCCCGGTATTTGCCACTGTGATGATTCTAGCGCTCGTCGTTTTAGGCTTATTCAGCTACATGACCTTAAATGTGGACGAATATCCGGACGTCGAAATCCCGGTCGTGGCGATTACGGTTGCTTATCCAGGTGCATCGCCGGAACAAGTAGAGTCTAAAGTTACTGAGAAAGTAGAAGAAACAGTCAGCGTTGTTCCTGGAGTAGAGCATATAACATCAAACGTAAAAGAAGGGGTATCAACAACGGTTATCCAGTTTACGATGGAGACTTCTGCAGCGACAGCTGCCCAAGATGTACGCGATAAAGTCGGCCGTATGAAGGGCATGCTTCCCGATGAAGCCGAGGATCCCATTGTTACCCGGTTTGACCCGTCAGAAATGCCAATTGCCTCAATTGCTATTACCGGCGATATTAGTCAGCGTGAGCTGACCATTATTGCCAATGATACCTTAGCTGAACGGCTGAAAGCAATTAGCGGCGTTGCGGCTGTTAATGTTAACGGCGGAGTGGAACGCGAAATTAAAGTAAATATGGACAGTGATAAAATTGCTGCCTACAATCTTACAGTCTCTGAGGTGTTAAACAGCCTGCGCAGTGAAAATATCGAAACGCCGGGCGGTAAAGTAACCGATGGTAAACGTGAGACCAGTCTTCGTTCAGTCGGTAAGCTTGAAACCCCTGAGCAGCTACTCAACCTTCCGGTTGCCCAGCGCAACGGCGTACAGCTGTTTGTTCACAATATTGCCACCGTAGAGGATACTACAAAAGATGTAACTTCGATCACTAAACTCAACGATAAAAATGCTATCGGTTTAGACATTATGAAACAGTCTGGCAGTAATACCGTTGAGGTTGTTAAGAATGTCAAAAAAGAACTGGAAAAGTTAAAAAAAGAGCTGCCGTCCGGTGTTGAAGTAACGATGGTACGGGATAATTCCAAAACCATTGAAGAGTCGATTAATGACGTATTGTTTAACTTAGTAGTAGGGGGGCTGCTGGCTGTAGCAGTCGTATTCCTATTTTTAGGAAATTGGCGAAGCACAGTTATTGCCTCGATTGCGATTCCGACTTCAATCATTACGGCTTTCGCAGCGATGAAAGCAATGGGTTTTACCCTTAACACCATGTCGCTGCTAGGTCTATCGCTGGCTGTTGGCCTGCTGATTGATGATGCCATCGTTGTTATCGAAAATATTGTGCGTCATCTGGAAATGGGCAAGAATAAATACGATGCTGCAGCCGAAGGTACTGCTGAAATTGCGCTGGCTGTCACGGCTACGACTCTGACGCTAGTAGCAGTATTCCTGCCGGTGGGCATGATGACCGGTATTGTAGGTCAGTTCTTTAAGCAGTTCGGTGTAACTGTAGCTGTCAGTGTGTTGGTATCGTTATTTGTGGCCTTTACCCTTACGCCAATGATGTCAGCCAGATATCTAAAAGAGGATCATGGTGAGTCTAATAATAAATTTTATAAAATGTGGGAAAAGTGGAACGGAAAATTTGACTACTGGACTGAGCGATATGGTGAATACCTAGCGTATATCTTAGGTCACCGTAAGAAAGTAATGACGGTAGCCGCTGCGCTTTTTGTAGGCAGTCTGATGTTGGTACCGTTCTTAGGTTCAACCTTTGTACCGGATTCGGATATTGGAGAAATAACAGTTTCGGCAACCGTTGACCCTGGTATGAGCCCGCAGGCAGTCGGAGAAATAGCAGATAATATTTCCCAAATAATCCGTACAGAGCCTGAAGTAAGCATGACTTACAGCACTGCCGATGTAAACGGTATTAACATTTTTGCCAAGCTAACACCGAAATCCGAGCGTAAGGTCAGCGATAATGATGTCATTGCAGACCTCCGGCAAAAACTAAGCGGACTTGCCGGAACTGAGATAAGTGTATCCAAGAAGTCTGGTATATCAAGCGGTAAGCCGGTATCGATTGTTATTCAAGGGAATAACCTTGATACATTGGCTGGGATAGCTGAGCAAGTTGAGCAAATCGTTGCAAGTACGCCGGGAGCTATTGATGTTTCCTCTAGCTTTGAATCCGGCAAACCCGATGTGCAGATTATTGTAAACAGAGATAAGGCTTCCGATCTTGGTGTATCTACCGCCAGTATTGCCAACACTCTGCAGACTATGTTTAACGGCACAATCTTCACTCAGTTTAAAGACGATGATGATTCTTACGATGTACGGCTAGTCTTAGCAGCCGGCAATCGCGAACGATTAACTGATTTAAATAACGTTTATGTGCCAAGCTCCAATCGCGATAAATCAGGCCAAACTCTGATGATTCCGCTCTCGCAGGTTACTGACACGACATACGCTACCAGTCCGACTCAAATCAAGCGCTATGACCGTCAGGAACAAATTACCATTTCAGCTAACTTAAACGGAAAAACGCTCGGCGACTTCAACCAAGAGGTAAATAAAAAGTTAGCAGAAGTTAAGCTGCCGGACGGCTATAAGTTTGTAACAACCGGCCAGTCTCAGCAGATGGCTGACGCCTTTACAGGCATTATCATAGCTCTTGTAATGGCGGTTCTATTCATCTTCTTCGTACTGGCGGCCCAGTTCGAAAGCTTCATTGACCCGTTCGCTATTATGCTGGCTTTGCCGTTAGCGATAATCGGCGCCATCGTCGGCTTGCTCATTGCCGGAAGCGAACTTAGCATGATGTCGCTGATCGGCATTATTATGCTGATGGGTCTGGTAACGAAGAATGCTATCTTGCTTATCGACTTTGCTAAACAGCAAATTGAAAAAGGTGTTGACCGAAACCAAGCGCTTGTCCAAGCGGCAGTTGTCAGGATGCGGCCTATCATGATGACGACGCTGGCCATGATTTTTGGTATGATTCCGCTAGCGCTGGGCATCGGACCGGGTGCAGAAGCCCGAGCTCCGATGGCTCATGCCATTATTGGCGGCTTGGTAACCTCAACAATTTTAACATTGGTGGTTGTACCTGTCGTTTATACAATCCTTGATGATTTACGAAAAAGAAAACTTAAGATTGAAGTAAAAATTCCGGCTTTAGGCAAAGTAAAGCAACAGGAAGCTAACGATTAAATGAAGGGGTCAGGCGGCTTTAAAATAAGTCGAGCCTGGTCCCTTTATTTTATCTAAACTATAAGCCTATACGACAGCCTTATTCTCCTGACACAAGCTCAAATAAGTACGCTTTACAAATTCCGAGGTGTTGACTTATTTAACCAGATGAATCAATAATAGATTGAATGTTATTTTACAAATAGTCCCTGTCCTAAGGAGGCGTTTCATAATGAAAGCAACAGTCATTATTGAAAACTCAGTGCCAATTTCGTCGCCCAAACCGTTCTGTAGCGAGCATGGCTACTCCTTGCTGATTGAGGTTGATTCTGTCAAGATTCTCTTGGACGCTGGGCAATCAGATGCGGTTATGCATAATATGGCCTTGCTCGATGTTGATCCCAATCAGCTAGACGCTGTCATTGTCAGCCACGGCCACTATGACCATACCGGCGGCTTGAAGTCAATATTACAACATCGAAGTAAACCGTTGCCGATATATGGGCATCAAAGCATTTTCCAGAGCCGATTTTCAATCGGCGGCAACCGGCATTATATCGGTATACCTTATAGCAAGGAAGAACTGACAAGTCTCGGCGCCGAATGGAGATTAAGTTCGGAGATTCAGGAAATAACGCCCAAACTGGTCTTTAGCGGCCAAATACCGCGCGAAACGCCTTATGAAACAGGCGACCCTAAATTAGTGATAGCAGATGGCCAATGCGACTGCCAAGATCCAATCTATGACGATACCGCGCTCTATTATTCGTCGGCTAAAGGTCTGGTTGCAATAGCGGGCTGCAGTCATTCTGGTCTTGTTAACACTGTTGAGTATGGGTTGAAAATAATGAAGCAAAAGAAATTTGCCGGTTGGATTGGCGGTACGCATCTGGGGCCGGCCGGCAGTGAACAGCAGGAGAAGACACTAGCTAAGCTTGAGGAATATCAACCGTATTTCATCGCGGCAAGCCATTGCACCGGTTTTTATATTATGGCTGAGCTGCAGCGGCGCTTCGGGTCCCGGTTTATACCGGCATTTACAGGGCAGATTATAGAAATGGATTAACCGAGACTCTCAACTTTCTTAAAAAACTGTTGTATTTACTGGAAGATAGTATATACTATAATTGAGCATATGCTCAATTGGAGCGTGGTCATTATGGCAAGAAAACGTTGTTGTGGATTAGTAGAGCAAGAGCCTCATTGCAGTCGGTTTTTTCCGGAAGGTCAGAGTGTAAACCGTTCGGTTGAACTGTATGTTGAAGAACTGGAGGCTATGCGGTTGAAAGATTGCGAAGGTTTAGAGCAAGTTGAATGCGCAGCAGAGATGGGAGTATCACGCGCCACGTTTCAGCGGATTTTACAATCTGCCCGAGGTAAAGTTACTTCTGCTCTTGTTGAAGGGCAGATAATTATCATTAAGGGAGGAAATTATATGGTTAAGAATCGAGTTTTTGAGTGTCAGGAATGCAGCCATACCTGGGAGGTGCCGCCATGTACCGCGGGTGGTAAACATGGCTATGAAATTCCTTGTCCTAAATGCGGCAGCTTAAAGAAAATTAAAGTTAATGAAGATGGAACCAAGCATGCCTGCGGCGGTCACGGTCACCACGGCCATGGTCACGGCGGCGGCTGCTGCGGCGGGCATTAGAAGGCCGGCCCTCTCGCTAAGCTAACAGGTGAGAGGGTTTTTCTGAGTTGAGAGGAGTGCAGCAATGTACGATATAATTTTATTTGACTTAGACGGGACACTTACTGACCCAAAGATTGGAATAACATCATCAGTCCAGTACGCACTGGCTAAATTCGGCATTAAAGAAGAAAACCTGGATAAGTTGGAACCATTCATTGGCCCGCCGTTAATCAAAGCCTTCATGGAATTTTATAATTTCAGCGAACAAGATGCCCGCCAGGCAATTGAATACTATCGCGAACGATTTTCTAAAGTCGGTCTGTATGAAAACGCTGTATATAACGGTATACCGGAAATGCTGCAGGAACTAAGAGCCAAGAACAAGAAAATGGTTGTGGCTACCTCAAAGCCGACTGTCTATTCGGTGAAAATTCTTGAACATTTCAATTTATATCAGTATTTTGAGGCCGTTATCGGCAGTAATCTCGATGGTACAAGAATTGAGAAAGGCGAGGTTATTGAAGCGGTACTAGCCGAGCTCGGCGATGTGGATAAAGAAAAGATCATTATGGTTGGCGACCGTAAGCATGATGTTATCGGGGCAAGGCAAAACGGGCTCAAGGTAATTTCAGTAGCTTATGGTTACGGGCCGGCCGAAGAGCTTAAAGAAGCTCAGCCAGATTATATTGCCGCATCGGTTGAGGAATTGCAGCAGCTGCTTTTAAAGTAGTTTTCCTGTTTGAAAAGGCTTGACACTGATTCTGGAGTTAGGTTATACTTTAACCAAAGTAAATATTGCTCTGAAGGGGAGTAGCTTGCAAGGACAGTGTCAACAATCGATGCGTAAGCGTCTGGCACTGCCGTTGGTAAATAGCCGATAAGCGAGACCTTCGGTATGATATTTCGTACCGAGGTCTCTTTTTCATAATGTGATCTACTGAGTTTTTGCCCAAATTAAATGCTTGTCCTTGCATATACCGACAGGAGGTGGGCTGTGCAAGAAAGCAAGTCATTATTTTGCAAACGTTTAAATAATTATCTATAATGAAACACTATTTACGGAGGTGCTTTATGAACTCACTAAAAACAACTCTTCTTTTAGCCGGATTAACAGGATTACTGTTGGCAGTCGGTAATATGTTTGGCGGCACACAAGGAATGACTTTTATGTTTATCATTTCGATGCTCATGAATTTTGGCAGTTATTGGTTTAGTGACAAAATTGTTCTGAAAATGTATGGAGGCCGAGAAGTTACTGCAAGTCAGGCTCCTGACCTGATCCGCATGGTTTCTAATTTAGCGCAGCGCGCCAAAATGCCAATGCCTAGAGTGTTTATAATTGATTCTCAAGTTCCAAATGCCTTTGCGACCGGCCGTAATCCTGAAAATGGAGTTGTGGCAGTTACAACAGGCATTATGCAGGCCCTAAACTACGAAGAACTCGAAGGTGTAGTTGCTCATGAGCTTTCCCACATTAAGAACCGCGATACCTTGATAAGCACTATTGTTGCGACTATCGCAGGCATCATAACAATGATAGCGCATATTGCGCAATGGGCAGCTATTTTTGGCCGCGGCGATGATGAGGACGGCGGTATCGGCGGAATCGTTGAATTTATCTTTTTGATTGTGATTGCGCCACTGGCAGCAACCTTAATCCAACTGGGCGTTTCTCGCTCGCGCGAGTTTCAGGCTGATGAAACAGGCGGTCTTATGTGTGCCAATCCGTTGGCCTTAGCAAGCGCCTTGAGAAAGATTGAATACTATGCTAAGCACGCTGTAATGCCGCAAGCTACCCCGGCCACTTCGCATATGTTTATTGTTAATCCGTTAAGCGGAGTACGGAGCTGGACCTCAAACCTATTTAGCACTCACCCGTCAACCGACCAGCGTGTTGCAAAACTTGAAGAATTAGCAAAACGTATTCGTTAGCAGTTCAGCTAGCCACCTTTCATTATGAGGGGTGGCTTTTCTAATTAGTTCCTCCAAGTTAGTGAAATCTGCAGAATGGGATAAAATAACGATAGTCTTGTTGTTAAAAGGAGAAGATTATCGTTGGACATTTACTTTGTTGCGCAAACGGTTATAACTTATATCTTTGGTGTCTTGGCTCTGCGATTGGCGGGGCGCAAATCGCTATCCCAAATGACTGCGGCCGAGACTGTCGTAATGATAGCTGTAGGCACTATTCTTATTGAGCCGCTTGTCGGCAGAGAGATGGGAAAAACATTTGCGGCAGTAATCATTGTAATTGCCACCTTGTATATACTGGAGATTCTGCAGATACGCTGGCGGTTTCTGGAACGGGTATTTTCCGGGACATCAATTGTTGTTATTGAGAATGGCAAAATTAAGCTGGATAATCTGAAAAAAATCCGGCTGACAGTACACCAGTTGGAAATGCATCTTAGGCAATCCAGTGTTGCTAAGATTGAAGAGGTGGAATATGCCACAATTGAACCAAACGGCCAGCTCGGCTATACCCTTAAAGAATCGGCCCAGCCCGTTACTAAAAGCGATATCGAAGCTATTATGAAGATGCTAAAAGATATTCAAAATCGACTTGGCCCAACGGAGCAGTCCAAGTCCTATACAGATTCAGCAGAAACTTCAGAAACACATAATACTCAAAAAGAATCAATGCCGCAGGACACCTTGTTCCGCGAGGTAGAAGAAGCTGCAATAAAAAAACAATAATACAATTGCATAACTTTATGTTATAATGTAGTTTAAAATATCATGGATATTTAAGGAGAGTGAATATATACATTGGATACGCCTTCTGCGAGTATGGAGATTGCGATTATTCTCGTTCTAATAGTCGCGAACGGAATTTTTGCACTGACTGAGATGGCTGTTGTTTCATCGCGAAAAACAAGGTTGGAACAGAGAGCGGAAGAAGGAGATGCCGGCTCAAAACTAGCCTTGGAACTAGCTGAGGAACCTACTCCGCTGCTATCGACTATTCAGGTAGGAATTACGTTAATCGGCATTCTCACAGGAACATTTGGGGGAGCTACATTATCAAAAGTGTTGTCGGAAGAGCTAAAAGTCATTCCGGCCATTGCCGCGCACAGCGAGGCAATAAGCTTAGCAATAGTCGTTACGGCAATCACGTATTTAACTTTAATTTTTGGCGAACTTGTCCCCAAACGGATTGCGCTCAATAATCCTGAACCTATTGCAGCAACCTTAGCTGGGCCCATGCATACATTTTCGAAAATATCTGCGCCGGTTGTTCATTTTCTAAGTTCTTCAACTGATATGGTAATGCGCTTTTTGGGCATAAAGCAAACTGCCGAAGCGCCTGTTACCGAGGACGAAATACGCATACTTCTCGAACAGGGAACAGAGGCCGGAGCTTTCGAAAAAGCTGAACAAGACATGGTTGATAAGGTTTTCAGGTTAAGCGACTTAAGGGCTTATTCCTTAATGACGCCGCGCACCAGGATGGTTTGGATTGACCTTGAAGATTCGCTGGAAAATAATCAGCAAATTATCTATGAAAGCGGTCATTCCCGATTTCCGGTTGCCATCGGGAGTCTCGATAACTTTCAGGGAATTATTTATACGAAAGATTTATTGTCACGCTGCCTAGAAGGCGAGCCGCTTGACTTTGAAAATAGCATTAAATCACCGCTCTATATTCCTAAGTCAATGAAAGCATTTAAAGTTCTCGAGCTCTTCAAACAGACAGGTGTGCATGAGGCTGTCGTACTTGACGAGTTCGGGGGTGTAGTCGGCTTTATAACTCTCCACGATATCATGGAAGAAATTATCGGCGATATGCCGTCAGTTGATGATGAAGATGAAGAACCGCAGATTATTGAGCGCCAGGACGGCACATGGTTGGCTGATGGCCTGATATCAATTGAAGATTTTAAAGATAAGTTTGATATAGAAGAGCTCCCTGAAGAAGACCGCGACCATTTCAATACGCTTGGCGGTTTTGTTGTCTCGTATCTTGGGCATATACCAACTGCGTCTGAGAGCTTTGTTTGGGACGAATTTAGATTTGAAGTAGTTGACATGGATAGAGTCCGAGTTGACAAGGTTCTGATTTCGCGAGTCCCGCCCGCTGAAGAACAATCGGCATAGTTACCCCCCACTAAAAGGTGGGGTTTTTAATTTTTAACAGGAAGGTTATATCTTGCCGTCAAATATATATGCTAAAGCAAATAACTTAAAGGCGGTGCGATAATGACTAAAGGAAAGACTCTATTAAAAGAAATGCTGTTAACCAAGGCAGCTGCTGTAGGCACGTTTTTATTTTCAAGTGAAACTGCTAATATCGAAATGCTAGGTTATGGCGGTTTCGATTTCATCATCATAGATACTGAACACTCGTTGAACGGCATTCATAACTTAGCCGGTTTGATAAGGGCGGCTGAGGTAACAGGGATCGTCCCCATCGTACGTGTAATGGAAAACAAACCTGCCTTAATAACTAAAGTGCTTGACAGTGGCGCCGGTGGGGTGCTCATTCCGCGCGTTAACACCCCGGAACAGGCAGCATTAGCCGTCAAGGCGGCAAAATACGGTCCACAAGGCGAGCGGGGGTTGGCGGGCATTGTACGGGCGGCGCATTATGGTTTTACACCGCTAAAAGAATATACAGCTGCCCAAAATAGCAATTCATTGGTCATTGTTCAGATTGAAGATATTGCTGCGCTGGATAAGGTTGACGAAATTCTAGCGGTAGAGGGCGTCGATGGAATTTTTGTTGGCCCGGCTGATTTATCGCAGTCAATGGGGATTTCCGGCGAATTCGACAATCCGGAGTTTAAAAAAGTGGTTAAAGATGTTATCCGCCGCGGCAGCCAATCTGGCAAAATCACAGGGATTTTCAGTCCCACTGTTAAAGATGCGAAGCTATGGCAAAGGGAAGGGGCCAACTTCCTCGCGGTAGGCTCCGATACTATGCTGTTTGCTCAGGCCGTGCGGACAACGATTGCTTCCATGAAAGATTGATAATGCAGTTCAAATTGAAAATATCTAATGTTCATTAATTCGATTAAAGACAGTATTTGACTTGGTGAAATTCTCTTGGTATAATTTAACTGGTAATAAATTACAGTTAATATATAATAAAACTCCTACCACTTACGGGTAGGAGTTTTGTTGAAATCGGAGGCAAAAGGAGGCAAAGAGATGAACGTAAAGAGTATCCTTGTCGCTTACGATGGCTCGCGTCAAAGTCAGAAAGCGCTAGAGTGGGCCGTTGATATTTCGGCAAAGACGGGTGCCCAAATTACTACTGTCACGGTAATCAAACCGCCAGACTTTAGTCCGACAGGTGAAATAAACGAATTCATGTACGATGCTGAAAAGTATTATCAGCCATTATTGGATAAAGTCAAGAAACTAGGCCGCAATAATGGCAGAGATATTAATACCATTTTACTGCGCGGCAACCCGGCTGAGGCTATTGTCAGGTATGCTGAGGCTAATGACGCCGACCTGATTGTTACTGGGACTAGGGGAATGGGCGGCTTTAAAAGCCTTGTAATCGGTAGCGTTGCTCAGAAGGTTGTAACCTATGCTAAGGTGCCGGTGCTGGTAATTAAAGATTAACAGCGGGCTATATCTTGACAATCATTTTTTGTTGAGGCTTTGAATATGCTTACTATGCCAGATTATATATCGAAACGAGGAGAGTAAGCATGTTTCTTATCTACGCATTGTTCGGTGTACTGTGCTTAGGGTTGGCGCCTTTATTTGGCAAAACGGCGCTTAACACAGTCAGTCCACTGACGGCTTTCGCTTTACGAACGATAATTGCAGCTGCGCTTGTATTAGGCTGGATGGTTATTTCCAAGGCATTTACTGAACTTCATAATTTGCCAGCATCGTTCTGGGTTATTATCACCATAGAGGCCGTCTTAGCAGCAATATTAGGGGATATGGCTTACTTTTATGCCCTTCAAAACGGCAGTATCCATGAAGTTTCGGTTATTATGGCGTGTGCCCCGTTAGTGACTATCATTCTGGGGCACTTTGTTTATAATGAAATAGTCTCAGTTCATCAATTGATTGGAGCTGTGCTTATAACAACCGGTCTTGTAATTATTAGTATTGAGTAGTTCAGGGCTTTTTGCGGTTGAAATCGCCACGTAAGGCTTTTAGTGCCATTTTTTCATCGTTGATTTCACTGGCAGTTCTAATACCCAGCCTGCGAATAATGGGCAGCGGCGGGCACCAGCCTTGCAAGGCATGTTGGAGTAAGAAAAACGCAACGATGCCGGCTACATAAAACCAGGCGTAATAAAATTGGAACCCAAGTATAATGCTGATTAGAATAAATCCGGCAGCGTTAGCCTCCAACACTCGCTCGGTATCCCATTCATGGTCGAGCTCTTGGAGGCGCAGTGATATTTCGTCCCGGTTTTTATTTGCGTAGCTGGCCGCATTCGACAGCATTTTCCGGTGAATTTCGGCGTTAACGATATGACTGGTATTTAGTTGGACCCTTTTCGCATTGGGCGGAAACATAGCCTTCATAATATACCCCCATATTCTAAGGACTGCGCTGCGAGAATGCAGGCAGTCCATTTTTTTACATGATTTTTCTTGCAGATTATGAATCAAGGTACCATTGATTGATTTAATTGATCTTTATCAACGGCCTTGGCGGGAACGTCAGTTAACTGACCGTACTTTTCCTTAGTAATTGCTTGCGTTGATTTGTTTTTATTTTTGTTGGTTACTGTATCCATATAAATACCACCCGAGGTTAAATTCAGCGTTATTATTGCCGAGAATACAGTTATTAATGCAAAATAAGTGCTCACTAAAGGTATCACGACTAATCTATATAGACAGCATTTTGAAAAGTTTTATAAAATTCCCAATATCTAGTACAAAAGAAATTAATTTTAAGATATAATGTTAAAGTATGCAAGAAATAGTAGAAAGGCAGCGGATTCATGGACAAGCTATTTTACCAAATAGAGTTTTTGCGTCAAATGATGCACGATACAGCTATAGAAAAAGGGATATCACATCCGGAAGTTCTTAAAATCAGTCAAAAGCTTGACGCAGTGCTTAATAAATGCTATAGATCGCAATTAAGCTAAAAAATAACCGCCGAAAAGGCGGTTTTCTAATTTTGTCGCTCATTAACCCCAAAACCGCAAGGCTAGCATCGTTCCCAACCCAAGCGTTAGAGTTGTAACAATATTACGGGTCTTATAAGCAGCAAGAGCTGCAACCAAACCTGCTAGCAGGTAATGATTGTTTAGGGATATATCGATTTGGCCTGTAGGCATTACCAGAGCTGGAACAATTAACGCTGTTAGAATGGCGGGTGGAATGTGCTTTAACCAGCGCTCTAACCAGTCGGGCATTCCAGTTTGCCTAAATAGTGCCACACAACTATATCTGGTCGCAAAGGTTACCAGGGCCATACCCGCAATTATAAAAATAATCTCACTTCGCATTTGCTTTAGCTCCTTCCATCAATCCACCAATCAAGACCGCTCCTAAAGTAGCTGCAATCATATACCATTTGCCCGGAAGATATAAAGCACCGGTCACGGCTATGAGCCCGGCGGCAATACATACAACCAAGCTGATTCGGTCTGTAATCTGCGGAAGTAATAGGACAAGGAAAGTTGCTGGCATCGCAAAATCGAGACCCCAGGCCAGGGGATCAGGAATATAACTACCTACTAGAACGCCGACAATTGTTGATAATGCCCAAGTTAGGTACAGACTTATACTGACGCCAAAATGGTGGGCCGCACTGTAGCCTTGCTGATAAATCCGGCTGATAGTCACAGCATATGCCTCATCGGTCAGCAGAAATGACAGCAGTGCCTGGCGGTAAGTAGACAATTTTACCATGTACTGTGCTAAAGATGCTCCCATCAACATGTGGCGTAAATTTACCAACAGAGTTGTGAAGACGATTACGCTCCAACCAGTAATTCCAGCGCCTAGCATAGTAATAGCTATAAACTGGCTGGCTCCGGCAAACACCAGGAACGACATCATCACCGTTTCGAGCGGAGTCAGTCCGGCAGTTAGGCCCATTACCCCGCAAGTAATGCCGAACGGGATGATTCCTAATAAAATCGGCCCGCTGCTTATGACCCCTTGCCAAAAATCAAGTTTTTCCAAGGTATAATTTGATTCTGCTACCGTTTTTTTTGTAAGCATGACTTTTAACCTCAATTCTAAAGTGACTTAGGCACAAAGTTTTTTTGCTAAAGTAACAACCAGCCTAAATAAGCTGGTTGTTTACACTGCTTGGACAAAATTATATCATTTTAGCGAGATGTATACAATGCATGTGCGTAGAAAAGCGATTAGGTTCTATGCTATAGATCGGCCGGTTTGCCGGCTTGCAGGCGTGTCGTGATACTGCATCCCGTCGGCGTTTTTGCCAGACCGCCTTCGGATGTTTCACGTAAAGACCGGGGGATAGTGAGGCCAATTTGGTGCATGGCGCCGATTACCTCGTCAGCCGGGATAACACTCTCAATACCAGCTAGCGACATTTCAGCCGCTAGCAGCGCATGAGCTGCGCCAAAGGCATTTCGTTTGACGCAAGGAACTTCAACAAGGCCGGCAACTGGGTCGCAGACCAAGCCTAATAGGTTCTTAAGTGCCAAAGCAAGGGCGTGGCTTACTTGTTCCGGAGTTCCTCCGGCTATATCGGCTATCGCTCCGGCAGCCATCGCCGCAGCTGAGCCGCATTCAGCCTGGCAGCCTCCAATCGCACCGGCAATTGATGCATTTTCGGCAATAACTATGCCGATACCGGCGGCTGTAAATAACCCGCGAACCAGGTCATCATCATCAGCGTTTAATATCTCGCCTGCAGCCAACAATGCACCCGGTAGGATACCGCAGGAACCAGCGGTCGGACACGCTACGACTTTACCCATTCCGGCATTAACCTCGCTGACGGCTAGCGCATAGGCCGCTGCTCGGGAACTTGTTACCCCCGTCAGCAATGTCGAAGCATTGATTCTGTTTATTAGACGATTGGCGTCACCGCCGACAAGACCACTGAATGATTTATCGGTTTGGGCAAGACCTTCATTAACAGCGTCGCGCATAACTAACAGGCTGGTTTTCATATCAGTCCATATGTCATTTGGCTGTCGATCGCTGCGTTGAGCTTCGGATTCTAAAACAATACTGGATATTGGTTTTTGTAATGAATTGGCAATTGCAATAAGTTCATCAATACGAGTGAATTGGATTCTCATAATATACCTCCTAGAGGGGCGGAATTAAAAGGGCCAGCTTAACGGCTGGAATCGAGCTGACAGCGGTTAGAATATGTTCCGGTAGCGGATGATCGGCTTCTATAATTGCTAATGCCTGGGAGCCTTTTTCGCGGCGCGATACCCGCATGAAGGCGATATTAACGGTTTCTTGCGCCAACATGTGGGTGATAAGCGCAATAACACCAGGCTTATCTTGATGGATTGAAATTAAGGTATAGTATTCGCCGGTCAACTCTACCGCATAACCATCAATTTCAGTAATTATAATATTGCCGCCGCCCGTTGACGATCCAACAACCTTTACCTTTCGGCCCAATACACCAGTCAGGTGAAAGATGGCTGTATTTGGATGGGCATTATCGCCTAAATCAACGGTCTTAAAGGTTACATTGAGACCTCGCTGTGGTGCTGTCGTCAAAGCCTCTTTTATTCGGGTATCGTCAGTGCTATAGCCTAAAAGTCCGGCGACAAGGGCTTTATCAGTACCATGGCCGCGGTAAGTTTGAGCGAAAGAACCGTGAAGTTCGATTATTGCTGCGGCGGGCTGTTCACCTAGGATTGTCCGGGCCATTTTCCCCAACCGGGCGGCACCGGCTGTATGAGAGCTGGAAGGGCCGATCATTACCGGGCCGATTATATCAAATACTCCATGCATGGAATCACCCTTTCTTCGGAATAGTAAATATACTTCTATAAGTTAAGTATAGTGTGATTTTAACATGTTTTCCGTTTCAACGAAATAAATGATATAATTGTGATAGTTATATATGAAGGGATGATGATGATGCGTTCTGATTTAATGTTGAAATTGCTTCGTACTCATTGTGAAGATACAAACGACGAATACAAAGATGTTATGATAAGCGGTCCCCACGACTATCTGCTCATTGAGATGCGTTTGGAAGAAATTAAGGAAAACCCTGATATGACTAGGATAACCGCTGAAAAGATGAACTTTAGCGATACAATTTTTGCTTTGGCGGTGAATTGGTTGATGAAGAAAGGTTATATAACCGGCGCAATCATCAAATACGGCGAAGACGCTAGAATGCCGATCGGAGCAGATATATCGGCCGTAAAACTTACGCCGGAAGGAATTGAGTATGAAAAAAGACTTGGCTAATTTAGAAATTCCTGAAGAAGTTTTAGATATTATCGAAAAGGCCATTGATGGCATTGACTTTGGTTCGGTTACCCTTATTGTTCAAGACTCACGGGTAATTCAAATCGAGCGGGTAGAAAAAATTAGGTTGTGTTAGTTGGTGATTTTATGACAGATAAAAAAAATCTAACAGCCAAGTCTGCTATTCGGGCTAAAATTGCAGAGTCGATCAGAGGGATGCGGTATGGCCAGATAGCCATTGTTATTAAGAACGGTAAGGTTGTGCAAATTGAACGAACTGAGAAAGAACGCTTCGTTGGAGTTGAAGGAAAATACGGTGACGGAATATAGTATAAAGCGAAATGGAAAAATATTATCCGTTAATAACATTGACGAATAATAAGTTTTATGTTAGAATGCTAAATGATTACATTCCAAGTAAAGTTCCTTCGCTAAAAAAATGGAATAACACTATTCTCTCCCTACTATAATTGGTAATGCTCTGATATTAGCGGCTGAGAACCAGGTTCCAAGTAATGTCATCAGATGCCAATTATTTATTGAAAAAAGGGAGGATAAGAAAATGGGTTTTGAAGATCGTATTAGTCAACTGTGCAAAAAGTTGACTCATTTAGGTTACTATCGGTACCAAATCACTAATATCATCAAAGAAACTATCGGAACCGGCGACCTAGCGGAAGCTGGCTTTCCGGAACGTGCCAAAGTTGTTGATGTTCTTGAGCGGTACACCCAGCTCGGCCAAGAATACTTGGTTAGCTACAGCAAGTAATAAAGAGCCTGTAAAAAGGCTCTTTATTTTTTTGACTTAATGCCAAAGATATAATAGCGCCATTAGAATTGGCTGATGAATTAAATAAATTATAAGTGAATTCTGTCCAAGTCGTACGATTGGTTTGAAGTAGATATTAGAAAAGCGGCTGGTCTTATTGCTGTACAGTTGTTTGCCTATCGCGGCGCCAATTAGGAATATGCCATACCAAGGAATTACTGGATAGTAGTCGATAGACTGAAAAGTAGCGCTTACCAAACCTAAAGGAAAGAGATACGGTGAGTCTGTTTTTAGCGGGGTCAGCATCCATCCGCTGGCAAATAATAGCAGACCAGTGATACTGAGGGAAAGCGAAGGAATTCGCGCTATCAAACGGTATGAAAAAATACTAACCCCGAGGAAGTGTAATATGCCAAATCTAATATAGGTTTGATCATCATAAAAGTAGGTAACCAGTGTAAGTAGCATACCCCAAAGAAAAATTTCCAAGCCATGTTTTAGGGTAGCTGTGCTGAGTGTTGCGCTTATTCCGGCTGTGAATATGAACAATATGGCTGATAGCTTTCCTACATAAAACCAGAAACCGGTTAGGTATTCGACCGCGGCTGAATAAAAATCTCTTAAATCCACGACTAGATGAAAGACGACCATCAATATTATTGCTATGCCGCGTAAAAAATCAATTTCCCAAATGCGTTTTGAATTCATTAGTTAGCTTGCTCATTGTTCATATGATAAATTCCATCCCCCAAGTTTGGCTAAGCTCAGACAAAGTTAAACCTCCACCTGAAGCAAGTCTTACATTATTATAGCAGAAATGGCTGAAAGTTTCAGTGTTGCTCGCTTTTAGCATCTTTTTGATGGATAGCATTTCTGTTATCGTCTTTTTTAAGATAGATGGTCTGGATGGGATAAGGGATTTCAATACCTTCGGCTCGGTAACGCTGGTGCAGCCTTTTTAAGAATTCATGGCGAATTATATATTGATCGGCAAATTCGCGGACTCGCAGCAGTACGTTGAACTGGAGGCTAAAATCACCGAATTTGCAAATTCTGATAACCGGCTGATAGCCGCAGATACCGCCGGCGACATTATGCATAACATCTTGTGCCACCTGGATCGTAATTTTTTCGACCTGTGCCAAATCACAGCAGTAACTGACCCCGATCGGTATCTGAACTAGTACCTCCTTGCCTGGTAGTGAGTAATTGATAATTTTGCAGGAGGCCATTTTGGAGTTTGGTACAATAATCATATTGTCTAAAAGCGCTTTAATTGAGGTGTTGCGCCAAGTTATGTCGACAACATATCCTTCTTCACCCGAATCAAGTTTGACGTAGTCGCCAGGCTTGATCGGCCCCGCAGCCAGTATATGCAGCCCGGCGAAGAAATTTGTCAGCGTGTCTTGAAGCGCTAGAGCAACCGCTAAGCCGCCGACGCCAAGTGCTGTTAAAAGTGGGGTTATTGATATACCCAAAGACTGCATAGTGATTAATGCGCCGATAATAAATACTGATATGATAGTAAGGTTGGAAAAAATAGATGTTGATGAAAAAACGCCGCTGGCTTTTTTGGCGTAAATATTAACTAACCCGACAGCGATATTTGAAGTCGCGCAAGTTACCGAAAGAATAAAAACGACCAGCAATAAGCTATTAAGAATATGAAGCACTTCGTCAGGCAGATACAAAACTTCGAGGGCGCTATAAAAACCAACAATAATAAACAAACGTGTCATCCGCCCTCGCAGAGCACCGACGATGATTTCGTCATATTCCCAGCGCGTTTTGTCAGCTAAGGTTTTAAGGCGGGTTAGTATTACTTTCTCGAATAACAAGCCTAAGAGCAGTGAGCCTGTTAAAATCATCACCGCAATGATAACTTGCATTATCAGCGAAGATTCGTTCATAAAAACCCCCTTATATTTGATGCAATAGTATTATATAGAGTTATGTTGCCCGTAATTGTAGATAAAAAGTCGTTAACAACCTTGCTTTAGCTAGAATAAACTATTACAGGAGAATTATGACTTTTTAGAGCAGGAGGTGACAATTTTGGAATATTATAATACTGTGGATACTACCCGAATTCCCTATGACAATGCTGCTGAAATGGCTGTAGAAGTGACAAGAATGGTATGGCCAGCCGCGCCGCCGACCTTAGGCCCCAGGGTTATCATTCTCGTTCCGGATAGAGTTTTTCAATATGGCTTTATGGCTTCAAGCCTGATACATGACCCCATAAACGGTATGCTGCTAATGACATCCCCAGACGAACTGTGCTCGGTGACAAGAGAAGAAATTGTCCGTATAAATCCCCAGGGCACTGAAGAGATACCGCCGATAATTACGGTTGGACCATTTCGGCCTAAAGTAGTGAGAGATATTGAAAAGATGGGCTATGCGGTACTCCAGGTGCGCGGCAAAAATGTTTTTGAAACGGCTTCGAATGTTGCCCGGTTACGCGCCCAATGTCCTCCTGAATCACCTGATGGGCCGAATAGCTTGTTTATAATATCAGATGAACAGCCTTATGAAGGAATGCCTGTCCCGTATTACAGCGCTCGTTCAGGTGTACCAATTTTACTTGTTCAACCAAAACGCTTACCCCCGTCTACGGCCAGAATTCTAAGAGATATGAGCGATAAAAATGTCTATGTTGTAGGCGGACGAAGGGCGGTTTCAGATAAAGTACTTAATGAAATAGCCGCGATAGTAAGGCCACCGGTACGGCGAATTGCCGGCAGTGACCCCTTCGCAACGGCGGTAGAGTTTGCGCAGTACCGCGACCCGGTAACTAGATTGGGGTGGAACCGCGCCAAGAAGGGGCGAGGCGATGCGTTTACCTTCTGCAACGTCGAAAGCTGGGAACTTGCTATTGCAGCAACAGCCTTGGCTCATCAAGGCAAACATACGCCGCTGCTGGCGGTAGGATGTGAGGAAGTTCCATCGGTTGTTTTAAACTACCTTGAGTTTTTAAAACCGCAACTAAAAATACCGGTAAGGCCGCCGTTCATGCACGGGTTTGTACTTGGCAGTTATGAAGTAATCTCCCGCGAAGCTCAAGTTCAACTCGAATTGGCCGTGAAAATAGATGTTCAGCCTGACAACTGCTAATATAAAAAATTTGCGGCATTAAGCGCCGCAAATTTTTTATAAGCATTTTAAAGTTACTTTTAAATGCTTATTCATAAAATCTTCATATTTGCATGTTATAATACAAATAAATACAAGATGGAGGGAATAGCATGAAAAAGAAAATAATTATTGCGGCTATCTTGGCTTTGGTTGTTGCCATACCTGTTTTCACGGCAGCAGCGGTAGATAATAACCAAAACGATTGGTTTAATAGAATGCTAAGCTGTCACGAGCAGATGATTCAAACTAATGTTAACGATGGTACAATCACTACAGCTGAAGGCGATCAACTCAAGGAACATTTTCGTCAGGATGCCCCTATTATTCGTAAAATCATGGAGAAAAACGGCATGGGCCCTGGCATGAGAATGGGAATGGGCCCCGGCATGGGAAGAGGTCAAGGCATGATGGGCAGTCAAGGTCCTTGCTATTATTATGGTACCAGCCAGTAAACCATTGAGGGTTAATAGCGAAAATAAAATTCGATTGTTGATAAAAAAAATAAATTGACATTGATCGCTCATTGGTGTTAATATCATATCAATTAAATATTTGCTCTTATCCAGAGTGGTCGAGGGACTGGCCCGATGACACCCGGCAACCGGCAGCAATGCAGTGGTGCTAATTCCAGCAGGAGAAATCCTGGGAGATGAGAGGGAATACGTAACGTGTATTTTGCCCCTCTCGTTGAGAGGGGCTTTTTCATTTTAGTTTTGGGGGAATGCTCGTGATTTATAATAAGGAAAATAATTTTACCGAGGCATCTGCTAATCTCCCCGGGTTTAAGAGGCGGCCATATATGCAACTTGCTCAAGTGGCTAATCCTGCTAATCCTTTACAGTTGACGCTGGGCGGTACAATAGATGAAGTCTTTGTTGTTTATGAGACTTATGGTCAACTTTCGGAGGACGGCAGTAATGTCATTTTAGTCACTCATGCGCTAACTGGTGACAGCCATCCTGCTGCTCACGACGAACACGATGAACCAGGCTGGTGGGAACCGTTAATTGGACCGGGTCGGCCATTGGATACGGATAAATACTATATAATCTGCACTAATGTGCTGGGCGGGTGTCAGGGTACAACCGGACCAGCTTCGCCAAGCCCGGTCGACGGCAAGCCTTATGGATCACGCTTTCCCAATATAACAATTCGTGATATGGTTCATGTTCAAAAAAGGCTTTTGGACTATTTAAAAATAGAGCATATTTTTGCTGTTGTCGGCGGCTCGATGGGTGGTATGCAAGCGCTTGAGTGGGCTATAACCTACCCGAAGTATATGGACAGAGTTATTGTAATAGCCGCTCCCGGTTATTCTTCACCGCAGGCCATTGCTTTTAACAAGGTGGCTAAAGATACGATTATGCTGGATCCTAATTGGCAGCAAGGAGATTATTACGGGGGAGCCGCACCAGACAATGGTCTAAGCATAGCCCGGGCGCTAGGTATGATTACCTATCAGACTGAATCGATGATGTATAAAAAATTTGGTCGTATTAGACGCAGCGGTGCTTTTGAGATAGAAAACTATTTAGATTATCAAGGTCAAAGCTTAGTTAAGCGGTTTGACGCTAACTCATATCTTTGTTTGTTAAATGCACTTGACCTTCACGATCTAGGTTATGGCTATCCTAGCTATCGGGCAGCTCTTGCCCGCATTAAGGCAGAAGTATTAGTGGTTGGGGTAAGCTCGGATATTTTATATCCGGCCTATCAGCAGGAAGAGCTAGCCAAAATCCTTAAGAATTTAGGCGTTAGAACAGAATACACCCTTATTGACAGTCTTTATGGGCACGATGGTTTTTTAATAGACTTTCATCTATTGCGGCCGATTTTGAGTAGGTTTATTCGCAACGGTGTTTTTTCCAAAAAGACTGAGAAACATCATCATTCTTTTCTTAAGGCGCGCAGTCTGGCATACTACGGTGCTAGGCTAGTCACTACCGAGTAACTATAAATAAAATGAGGTGTAGTTGTGAGTAGAGATATTGATAAACAAGACCTTAGCGACTGTAATGACCCTCAGCATAGCATTGCAGGGAATGAAACAGAAAGAGTTGATGAAATTACTATCGTTATTCGGGGTGGAAAAGTTGTTAAGTTCGAACAGCGTCTTGTTGCTATCTAGGACTGAATATTAAGAGTTTATAAAGAAAAAATAATGATATGGAGGGTTTTATTATGACATTACCGGAAAATTTAAGGTTTGATACATTAGCAATACATGCAGGACAAGAGCCTGATCCGACGACTGGTTCGAGGGTAACACCTATTTACCAAACAACGGCGTATAGTTTTCGTGACAGTGAGCATGCCGCAAATCTATTCGAATTGAAGGAAACAGGCAATATCTATACCCGTATCATGAACCCAACTACCGATGTGCTAGAAAAAAGAATAACCGCGCTTGAGGATGGTGTAGGGGCGCTGGCTTTTGCATCAGGCCATGCGGCGATTAATGCTACAATCTTTAACATTGCCCAGGCTGGCGATGATATAGTAAGCTCCTCGACTTTATACGGCGGAACTTACAATATGTTTTCATACACCCTGCCGCGATTAGGGATTAAGGTCCACTTAGTTGATGCCAGCAATCCGGAAAATTTCCGGAAGGCCATTACCTCTAATACCAAAGCCTTGTATGCTGAATTAATCGGCAATCCGAAGATTGATATCCTTAACATTGAAAAGGTAGCAGAAATTGCTCACGAAAACGGTATTCCGCTTATTGTAGATGCGACTTTTGCAACACCGTACCTATGCCGGCCATTTAAATTTGGCGCTGATATTATTATCCATTCAGCAACCAAGTTTATCGGCGGTCATGGCACATCAATGGGCGGCCTGGTTGTTGACGGCGGCAAATTTGATTGGGGCAACGGCAAATTTCCGCTGCTTAGCGAGCCCGACCCGAGCTATCATGATTTAAAATTTGCTGAAGCGCTTGGACCGCTAGCTTTCATCACGAGATTGCGGGTACAAATTCTCCGCGATCTAGGGGCCTGCATAAGCCCGTTCAATAGTTTCCAACTACTGCAAGGCCTAGAAACATTACACTTAAGAATGCAGCGTCATACGGAAAACACCCAAAATGTTGCTGAATTCCTAGCTCAGCATGAACAGGTAAGTTGGGTGAGCTACCCCGGGCTTGCGAGCCATCCCGACTATGAACTGGCGAAAAAGTACTTCCCGAAAGGCCCGGGCGCTCTGCTGACCTTTGGTATTAAAGGCGGATTAGAAGCCGGCCGGAAGTTCATTAATTCTTTAAAACTGTTCTCGTTGGTAGCCAATGTCGGCGACGCTAAGTCGTTAGTTATCCACCCGGCTAGCACCACTCACTCCCAACTGACTTCCGAACAGCGGGCCAGCGCCGGAGTTCCTGATGATATGGTCAGATTATCAATCGGTATTGAAGATGTTCAGGATATAATTAATGATCTTGAACAAGCTCTGACTGCTGCGAATAATTAAGATGGGCTGATCAGTAAACTGAAGGCCAAGACTAACCCCGTTGAGGGGGGAGTCTTGGCGTAAGACGACCATTCAAGCCAATTAACGTATGCATATCGGGGCTGGTAAGGAGAGTTTTATGAAACAAACCCAAGAAAAATTAAAGAATTTGTCAGTTTTGCTTGAAAGCTTGAAAGCGCTGTCATTGGGTTTTCGGGCGGTGTCGACAGCACATGCTTGGCTGCAGCGGCATATAAGGTGCTGGGAGATAGGGCTATGGCAATAACTGCTTACTCGGAAACCTTATCAAAGCATGAGGAGCAGGAAGCAATTAGTATTGCCCAGGAAATAGGCATAAAGCATATTTTGCTCAATATTAGCGAGCTAAACTGTGACGATTTTGTAAAGAATACCGCAAATAGATGCTATTTTTGTAAAAAAGAACGGTTTGGAGCCCTAAAAAACTGGGCTCAAGAACATAGTTTTAAATGGGTGCTCGAAGGTTCAAATGCTGACGATACGTCAGACTATCGTCCGGGGATAAAAGCCGTCGATGAATGCGGGTCAGGCATTATGGCGATCTTGCCAGAATTGATGTTTCGTCACCAGATGTTCAAGTTCTTGCTAAGCCTGCTAATGCCGCGCGGATAAGCCAGTTTCTAAAAAACTTGGTTTTACCTTTGTAACACTAGATTTAGCCGGCTATCGCAGCGGCAGTATGAATGAAATTTTAAAAGACTGATAGATAGCTATTGACATATTTGTAAAGATTATGATATAAAATAATTAGCTGATTGGAAGAACCAAAGGCTAAGTTATCCGTTCTCGGATTAACTTAGCCTTTTATTTTTTTCAATTATTTACAAATAGCCTTAGTATAAATATGATTCGAATGATTACGTCTGGTTTTTAAAATACTAATACTAAATTTAGGAGGTAAAAAAACAATGACCAAAATTGCCAAAAATCTTACTGAGCTTATCGGTAATACTCCATTGCTGGAACTGTCTAATTATGGACAAAACAAAGAGCTTGAGGCAAAAATTATCGCTAAACTGGAATATTTTAATCCGCTTGGCAGTGTAAAAGACCGGGTTGGTTATGCTATGATTCAAAATGCCGAAGAACGTGGACTTATCAACAAGGATACATTAATTGTCGAGCCTACCAGTGGAAACACCGGGGTTGGCCTGGCCTTTGTTGCCGCTGCCCGCGGTTATAGACTTATTCTAACAATGCCTGATACAATGAGTGTTGAACGCCGTAATCTCCTTAAAGCCTTGGGGGCCGAGCTTGTACTTACTCCTGGTGCAGAAGGCATGAAAGGCGCAATTAAGAGGGCCGAAGAACTTGTTGCTCAAAATCCCAATTCCTTTATGCCGCAGCAGTTTGAGAACCCTGCAAACCCGGCAATGCATAAGAAAACAACGGCTGAGGAAATCTGGCGCGATACTGATGGTCAAGTTGATATCTTTGTTGCCGGTGTTGGTACTGGCGGTACGATTACCGGCGTTGGTGAAGTTTTGAAAGCAAGAAAGCCTGAAGTGAAAATTATCGCGGTTGAACCATTTGACTCTCCTGTTATCTCGGGTGGAAAGCCTGGGCCGCATAAAATCCAGGGAATTGGCGCTGGTTTTGTACCTAGCGTCCTAAATACCGCTATCATTGACAGCATTGCCAAGGTCCAAAACGAAGAAGCCTTTGCTGCGGCCAAAGAGGTTGCAAAATACGAAGGACTCTTAATTGGAATATCAAGCGGCGCGGCTTTGCATACAGCTACTGAACTTGCTAAACGGCCTGAAAATAAGGGTAAAAACATTGTCGTCCTCTTGCCGGATACCGGTGAAAGATATTTGTCGACAGCTTTGTTTCAAGATTCTTAGGGGTATAAATTACTTTGCTGGCAGGTTAACTGGGCGCTTTACGGCGCCTGGTTTTTTATTTAAGGGGTAATTCTTGCAGGTAAAAAGCTGTTTTGTGGAAAAATATATACCTAACTCACTATGGAGGTTCAACATGAAACCTGATGTGCTAGCCTGTATTCTTGAAAATCTTTCCGATGGCTTTTATGCTATGGATAGCAACTTATGTTTAACATATATTAATAAAAAAGCTCTGGCGTTTTTGGCTAAGCATAAAACAGAAGTTATCGGCAAGAGCTTTTCAGAGGTTTTTCCTACAACTATGGTTAAAGATTTGCGTCAAATGTATAAGCAGGCAGTACAAGCTGATAAAGAAGCTGAATTTGAGTATTACTATGAACCGTTAGCCAGTTGGTTTGAGTTACGCATGTTTCCCAATGCTGGGAATCTGTATGTCTTTTTTTATGATATAACTAAACTTAAGATTAAAAATCTCGAATTGCAAAAAGCTAGAGACGAACTGCAAACCTATAAAAATCAGCTGGAAGAGTTGGTAAAGGAGCGAACCTGCGAGCTAGAGGCTGCAAATAATAGTCTAAAAGCTGAGAATTTACAGCGGCAGCAAATCGAAATGGCCCTGCGCGCATCTGAAAAGCGCTTTGCAATGGCGTTTAGCGCAAGCCCGATTATGATGGGCATTCATGACAAAGATGGACGGTTTATCGATGTCAATAACAAGTTCTTAAGTAATACGGGCTGGTCAAAATATGAGGTGATTGGTCGTACAATAGGCGACCTAAAGCTATGTTATGAATGTGCTCCGGCAGTATTAGAAAAAACTATCGCTGAACGAGCAGGTATTTCTAATTTGGAGACCTATTATCTGACTAAGCGGGGGGAAAGGCGCGAGGTTTTGCTGTCGAACGAGGTTGTTAATTTTAATGGCCGCGACCTTATCCTTTTGCTGATGAATGACATAACTGAACAGCGGGCGTTTGAAAAAGAGCTGTCTAAGCTGGAAAGCCTTAATTTAGTTGGTCAGATGGCTGCCAGTGTGGCTCATGAGATACGCAATCCCATGACGGCGGCGCGGGGGTTTCTGCAACTGCTGGGAAAAAGGCTAACCAATGAAAGAGATCACGGTTATATTGAGATAGTAATTGAAGAGTTGGATCGGATAAATCATATAATTACGCAATTTTTGTCATTGGCGCGTAACAGAACAATCCAAACTGCCTGTATAAATCTAAATGACGTAATTAATTCTCTATATCCAATAATTCAAGCCGATGCTATGATGAATAATAAGGAAATTAAGCTGGATTTGGCAGGCGATATTCCGAGATTAACCCTAGATGAAAGGGAGATACGCCAGCTTATATTAAACCTGGTACGCAACGGACTGGAAGCTATGGAAAGCGGGGGCAAGCTAACAATTCAGACCTACTTAGACAATCAGGACGTAATTTTAGCTATTCAGGATGAAGGGTCGGGAATAGATGCCGCTGTTTTAGATAAACTCGGTACGCCTTTTATCACGACTAAGCCGCAAGGAACGGGGCTAGGACTGTCGGTATGCTATAGCATAGTCGAACGGCACCATGGACGGATTACTGTGGATTCCAGCCTCAAAGGGACTACTTTTTATGTAATGCTTCCCAATAAAAACTGCTGCTAAGTAATATTTTACCAGTCTGCTCAGTCTGGCATGAGGCATAGCACCAGGCCGTTTTTCATACCTTCTAATAGGAATTCGGTAGGCCAATAGGAGGTATTGGAATTGGAGATTAAAAAAGTTCCCGAGATTAAAAAGCTCGAAATCTTAAAGCAGGAACAGTTTGGCCAAATCTTTCGGCAGGTTTTTTTTTCGCCAAGGACCACTTGCAGCAACTTCTTAAAGATGGCGTTCTTGGATGTCCCGCCTGGATCAGTAGGCACGCCGCATATTCATTTGGGTGATGAGATTGTCTATACTATTAAGGGTAAGGCGATACTAACTATCAGCGATAATGAATATGTGCTCGAACCTGGTACCTGTTTTTTGATTCCCACCGATGCACCGCATCCTGCCAAAGTAGTCGGTACTGAGAATTGGGTTGCGATTGCTGCCTACTGCGATGAATGTCCGGTGCTAAAAAAAGAACGGGACCAAGTAGACGTAGATTACCCCATAATACTGCAAGAGTAACAAAGCTGACCTCCCAAACAGGTCAGCTTTGTTATTCCGTTTATTCTTCATACTGAGGGACTCGAAATCCATTGCTTTGGCAGAGTAAATCGCATTTTGCCTGGTCGGTGTCCGCTTTGACCATCATGGCGACTAGCTCCGGAAAGGTGACTTTAGGCTGCCAGCCAAGTTTTGCTTTGGCTTTGGCAGCGTCTCCCAACAATAAATCAACTTCGGTAGGACGGAAGTAGCGCGGGTCGACTCTAACCACGATTTTGCCTGTTGCTTCATCAACACCATGTTCGTCGATGCCGGTGCCACGCCAAATGATATTTATCCCGACATTCTTAAAGGCTAGCTCTACAAACTCGCGGACTGAATGAGTTTCCCCAGTAGCAATGACAAAATCATCTGGCTGCTCCTGCTGCAGCATTAGCCACATGGCCTCAACGTAATCACCGGCATAGCCCCAGTCACGTTTTGCGTTCAGGTTGCCAAGGTAGAATACATCCTGTAACCCAAGTTTGATGCGGGCGACGCCTCTGGTAATTTTACGCGTGACAAAGGTTTCGCCTCTCAGCGGTGATTCGTGGTTAAAAAGGATGCCGTTACAGGCAAATATATTATAGGCCTCGCGGTAGTTAACTGTTATCCAATACGAATATAATTTGGCTGCCGCATATGGGCTGCGCGGATAAAAGGGAGTAGTTTCTCGTTGCGGTACTTCCTGTACTTTACCGAATAATTCACTGGTTGAAGCCTGGTAGAATTTTGTTTTTTCGGTTAAATCCAGAATGCGGATAGCCTCAAGCAGCCGTAAAGTGCCAACCGCATCACTATTAGCAGTATACTCGGGGGTTTCAAAAGATACTTTAACATGGCTTTGAGCAGCTAAATTATAAACCTCATCAGGCTGTACTTCTTGCATTATGCGGATAAGATTAGCACAATCAGTTAAATCGCCGTAGTGCAGAATAAAACGTACATTTTCTTCGTGGGTATCCCGGTAAAGATGATCAATTCGCTGGGTGTTGAACAGCGATGAACGTCGTTTTATACCGTGCACTTCATACCCTTTATTAAGTAAGAATTCAGCCAGATAGGCACCATCCTGCCCGGTTATTCCGGTAATTAATGCTTTTTTCATGCCTTCACCTCGCGGTAAGCTATATCGTTGACGTTAAGATTATAGATGGCAACGTCAAGCGAGTGGTTGCTGATGATTTGGGCAATAATTGTCTGGTATTTTGCTAAAGTCTGGCCAGACAGTTCAAAGGGGGGCGGGGCATATTTAGCCAGAATGCTGCCGAGTGATATCATAATATCAATATCATAATGCTGACTATGAGTGACGTGGTAAGCAAATGGTGTTGTCACATGTTTAATCGGGATTTTATTGATAAGCGGAATAAGAATGGCCCAGTAATCCCACCAGGGCTGGTCTAGACTAAACGTCTCATTCGGATAGCAAGCCAAAATTTGACGGTCGAAAAAGATACAGCCTGGTCCGGGAAAGGCCGTTCCCTCAAAGCAGCGAAGACCTTCGATGCTAGTTTTTTCTTGATATATCAGGCAGTTAACAGCTTCTTTAGCAATGGCGGCCACTAAATTACTTCCATAAAGGCAAATATCAGGCTCTACTATGCCGCAAACTGCGGTATTGCTCTGTCGTAGGTAATTTAGCAAATCATTTAGATAAACTTGTCGCGCGTTATAATTGTTGCCACCGTTATGGCTTAAAACAGCAAAGCTAATATCGGGAAACTCACGCTTAAGTGCCGAAATATCTTCGGGCCTGTTTAATGAGACTACGGCAAACCCTGCTTGCAGCCAACTATCGATAGCATGCCGTTGACTGGACATATCAGCCGATAGTGCAAGTGATGTGGCAATAAGAACTGGTGAGTCAGTCGAAGGCGGTCTGTTAGTGTTGAATAATGCTTGGGCTTGCTCGACCATTTTACAGAAAGATTTTCCATACCCGATTGTCAGCCCTTCAGCTTGCAGCCTGGCCTCGATTTCCCGCATAGTATCTGGGCCCGGTTTAGCGTGATAAACAAGTTGACGCATTTTAGCGGCAAGGTCTTTGCTATCTGCTCGCTTAAAGTAAACTCCATATTCGTGTTCTATATGAACATCCAGATCCGACAAGACGATTGTTTTCCCTAAGGCCCGGCATTCCTGCACGATAAGACTAAGCCCCTCGAACAGTGAGGGCTGCACAACAAACAGTGAGCGGCGGATAAGCTGAATCTGATCCTGGCGCGGAATTTGCCCTAAAATGTGGATAAGGTCAGCAATCCCCAGTTCTTCGATATATGCTTTAAGTTGGTCCATATAGTCCGGGCAGCGGAAATCATTCGGCAAACCTGTACAGGCCAGATGAACATCTTGACCTGTTTGACGCAGTTGGGCAATAGCCGCGAACAACAGACGGTGATTCTTATGTACCCAAAATTGATTTGAGCAAAGTACAAACTCATCCGGTAAGCCATACTTATTTTGGACTGCAATTGGATCACCTTCATACCATTCAGGTTCGGGCTTTATGCGCAGCGCCAATACATACGTCAAAGCCTTGGAATCAGGATAAAACCGTTTAAAATCACTTTCGACCGCGCGGCTGCTGCAGAAAACCAGTTTAGCTTGATCGGCAATACGCTGACAAAGATCGTCGCGCAAGGCAATGTCATGAGCAGGGAAAAAATCTGGCAGGTGTTTATGCTGGAAATCGTGGATCCATGAAGCCGCACAGTGATTTGGAAGGACATTAAAACTAACCGGAAAAAAGAAGTCAATTATGGTAAAAAGCTCATCCCAGCTTTTACAGTGGATAACCGGCAACTCTGTTATAGCTGAAACCTTTTCACAGTCAGATCCTATATAGATCACGCTATCAAACAAAGTGACCCAAGAACGGTAAAATTGGTAACTTTCAAACGAGTCGTCAGTAATAACAAGAAAGAGCTGCGGGCGCTCATCTTTAGGCAGCGCAGTGACGGCTTTAACGTGGAGCTCCATATGTGAAACGCCGCCTAGCCAGCCTTTACTGCCGACAATTGGGATACCAACGCGCAAATCCCTAATCATTATAAATCCTCCGTCATTTTACATCTCTCCGGAATTATAGAGCTGCTGTGTAAATTTATCGGCCTCGACGTCCGGCAGCATAATAGGTGGGTGCCGGAGCGGAAAATCCATTTGCCCAGTCGGCAAATTGGCAACCCGGGACGAAGTGTTGGTTGTGTGTGTTCCTTCAGCATTAAAGCCAATGTTTGAAATTAAGTTGATATTAGGTAATATACAAAGCCCATTTTGACTCCAACAGTTAAAAACCCATTGATAGTCCCAAGTGTTGATATAGCCGTGATAGGTGACATCGAACACTTTGTGCCAGTAGGCCAGCGCCTGGTCATGAACTAATAGCGATTGAAGTAAATCACCTTGAGAAACCTCGGGCCACAGCGACATAGTGATGTCATAATATTGCCAAGCTCGACGCCAAGATGCCCAGCCCCAGCAATGTACACAACGTGAGAAATAATAACTGTAATTGGTTCGTTGGTTGCCGAATTGAAAATTACAGCCCGAGATGTTCATGACTCGGTTATCGTCGTGATATTGTGTCAGCAGTTCCTGACAAAAGCGGAAGAAGGACGGGTGGGGTAAGGTGTCGTGTTCAAGGATAATGGCTTGATCGACTGTATTGAAGACCCAATCAAGACCTGAAGACATACGAACCTTACAGCCCAGATTTATGTCGGAGTAATTAGTTAATACTTGACAGTCCCAGTCAATTGTATCGATGATTGACCTGGTCGCGGCGCATTTGTCGATATCCGCAGCGTGTGTTGTTCGGGGGCCGTCGGCAACGACTAATAGCTTCTGCGGTTTAGCCTGACGTATCTGTTCAAAAACTTGAGCAGTTGTATCAGGACGGTTAAAAATAAAAAATGCTACCGGCGTTGTTAAGGTAAAATCGGCCATAATTCACCTCTATAGATTTTTAGCATACTAATAAGCCCCGCAGTAGAAGGAGTACACGCTGTGGGGCTTATTTTCTATTGAAGTCTAATTAATTTACTGCGGGCATTTTAAATGGCGTATAATGCGATTGAGCTTGTGATCAAGCTCTTTAATTTCGCGCAGAATTACACAAGTAAGCACCTTAGCTTTAGTTTGGTTATCACAATGACCTAACGCTTCTTCGACGCATTCAAATTCTTTATCAAGGCTGCAAACGCAGGCAACAATATCGCGAATGTCGTTACAACAGTCACAGCAACCAGACTTTCGGTCATCGACCACTCTAATTACCCTCCTTTTGCAAACTTTTAGTGTAATATATGAATTGTCGCAGACTTATGTTACAGCTGAGTTTTAATTTTTAAAAAGGCCTGTGTACAAGTACTGTAACCCTTTAACTATCTGGTGAATAGCATGAAAATGATGATAATGATTTAGCATGAGCCAGATAGGGGTGGTGACCTTGAAAATCGCTGTTGCAGGAACGGGTTATGTCGGTTTGGTAACAGGTGCATGCCTGGCTGAAACAGGTAATACTGTTTGGTGTGTTGACAAGGATCAAGCCAAGATTGATAGCCTAAACCAAGGCAAATTGCCAATTTTTGAACCAGGCCTTGCAGAGATTGTTGATAAAAATACTAAGGCAGGGCGGCTGTATTTTACAACTAGCTTAGAGAGGGCGCTAGAGGATGCCACTGTTGCGTTTATAACAGTCGGTACACCAACAGGGAAAGATGGTAAGGTAGATTTATCGCAGGTATACGCAGCTGCCCGCGAAATCGGGCAGCTAATCGTCAACCCAATTGTTATCGTTAATAAGTCGACGGTGCCGGTCGGTACTGCACAGGCGGTGCGGCTGATTGTCAGTGATGAATTAGCCTTGCGGGGTGTTGAAATTCAGTTTGATGTTGTTTCAAATCCTGAGTTTTTAAAGGAAGGCGGCGCAGTAGAGGATTTTATGCGGCCGGATCGGGTAGTCATTGGCGCAAGTAATAAAGCGGCGGCTGACTGTGTAAAACAGTTGTATCTGCCGTTTATTCAAGATAAAGATTCTATTTTGCTAATGGATGAAAAATCGGCTGAAATAAGCAAATACGCAGCCAATGCTATGCTGGCAACACGGATTAGTTTTATTAACGAGATTGCCCGTTTATGCGATAAGGTTGGAGCAGACATCAATAGTGTCCGGCAGGGTATGGGGACAGACCGTCGTATCGGTATGCATTTTCTTAATGCAGGTGCCGGATATGGTGGATCGTGTTTCCCTAAAGATGTTAAAGAACTTATTGCCACCGGACAGCGATACGGTATTGAAATGGAAATAGCCCGTGCCGTTGAAAATGTTAATGAGTGCCAGAAATGTTATCTGGCAGACATGATTTGTCGCTATTTTAAGGGAGAATTAACCGGAAAAAAGATTGCTGTATGGGGGTTGGCCTTCAAACCGCAGACTGATGATATGCGGGAAGCGCCGTCTGTTGTGATTATTAGAATGCTGACCGAGATGGGAGTAACTATTTCAGCCTACGACCCTGAGGCAGCATCTCAAGCCCGGCAAATGCTCGCGGACTGTGCCGAGCATATTGACTTTGCCGGCAATATGATGGCAGCCTTGGATAGTGCTGATGCCATAGTGTTAGTGACAGAGTGGCAGCAATTTAAGCAGCCTGACTTCGCAGAAATGAAGCGCCGTATGCGGCGGCCGCTTATTTTTGATGGACGGAATCAATATGACCCCGAGCAAATGGCTCAATTAGGCTTTGAGTATTTTTGCGTTGGGAGGGGCTATTATGTCTAAGCGGATTTTAGTAACAGGCGGAGCCGGTTTTATTGGCAGTCATCTGTGTAAACGTCTGGTCAAACAAGGCCATAAGGTACTATGTTTAGATAATCTTTATACCGGATTCAAGTCGAATGTGGCTGAGCTCTTAAATACCCCGTTTTTTGAGTTTATCGAACATGATGTTACAGAACCACTAGACCTCGCGGTAGATCAAATTTACAACTTGGCATGTCCGGCAAGCCCGGAGCATTATCAGAGAAATCCATTGAATACCCTGAAAACCAGTGTTTTTGGCCTTAACAACATGCTGGAACTTGCGCAGGCCAATGGGGCCAAAATATTGCATACATCAACTTCGGAAGTATATGGTGACCCGCTTGTCCATCCTCAACCGGAAAGTTACTGGGGAAATGTCAATCCAATCGGAAGGCGCGCCTGTTATGATGAAAGTAAGCGCTGCGCCGAAACGCTTTGTTTCGATTATCAACGGGAATTTGGCTTAGATATTAAGGTTGTCCGTATCTTTAATACCTATGGACCTAATATGGACCCAAATGATGGCCGGGTAGTTAGCAACTTTATCGTGCAAGCTTTGAGAAATCAAGATATTACGGTGTATGGAACCGGCAATCAGACCAGGTCTTTCTGCTATATCGATGATCTAGTCGACGGTCTGATAGCTATGATGGAAACCGAAAGAGGTTTTAACGGACCGGTAAATTTAGGTAATCCAAGCGAATTTACCATCTTACAACTGGCTGAAAAAGTTTTGGCCTTAACAGCATCTAATTCAAAATTGATATTTCAAAAGCTGCCTGCCGATGACCCGCGCCAGCGGCAGCCTGATATCACGTTGGCAATGAGTAAACTTGGCTGGCAGCCGCGGATAACACTGGATGACGGATTAAAGGCAACAATTAATTACTTTAAGGATACGATTTAGGTTATTAAACTTAACCCCCGATTTTCGCAGACCGCGTCATCGGGGGTTTAAATTTGAAACTATTTAGTGTCAGCAGTATTCTTAACAGCAATGGGCCTTTCCGCATTAGCTTTATCGGGTGAATTGCCGAGATGAGAGTTGTACTTGCTGTTGACAAATTTATTAAAAAGCTGTGCCGTGGTACCGCCGCCGCCGGTGATATATGCGAAGGTATCATAGTGCGGCCAGACTTGACCTTTGACCATTAGGTATGCGGAACATAACAAGAATGCGGCGAAGGCAATCAAGCTAAGAACCCGTGTCAAACTGGGAACGCCATTCTCATAGAGCATATTTTTAAAAAAATTGCAGCAATCTCTAAACACGCAAAAATCGCCTCCTGTCGGTAAGCTCATATAATCAAGTAATTAGTTTGTCATATGAATTCAGCTTTCGTGATATTGGCTGATAATATCGTCGGCGATACTTTGATATTTGCTGCGAATAACATCTCTGGGGCTCATACTGTTATAATCTTCTATCAGTTTTAGTTTAAGCGCAATCGAAAAGCGATACATTGCCATAAGTACAGCGACGCCTAGACCATATATACCGTCTTTCATGAACCCTTCTTCGCTGATAGCTATGTCTTGGATTTGTTTCATACTTTCTCTGAAGTCGTTTTCAAGATTAAAGGTTCTTCCGGATAAGTGAGCCGTTTCGGCCTCTATCGTTGTATAACAGTTTAATCTCTCAATAAATTGTTCAATATCAACGTAATTAAAATGAATCAGTGCCTGATCTTCCCCGGACAACCAGCCAATCTGGGCGTCAGGGCGGATTTGGGGGAAAGAGTGAATCTTAGGTGTATAGGTTATAAAGCTCTTTTTAAAGAACCGGCACTGCCGATCTTCGTCCGCGCCGCGCCGACTGCCTTTCATTAATTGTCCGAACAAATAATTAACCCTCGGAATTATAACAACATCGTACATATCTCTATTGACAATTGTTCGCAGCAAGTCGCGTGTTTTAATTGGGACAAGCTCGTCGGCGTCAATAACAAGCACCCATTCGTGAGAAGCTTGTTCAACAGCCCACTGGCGAGCCGGTTCGACATAACGGCAGCGCTCATGCATTAGGATTTTGTCAGTATACTTCCGGGCAATCTCAACTGTTTTGTCGTCACTGTACATATCTACTACGATTATTTCATCTGCCCACTTAACGCTTTCTAGGCAGTTGCCAATGTTATTTTCTTCATTTAGGGTATGGACTATCACTGAGATAGGCTTATTCATGCATTACCCTCCCAATAGACCCTGCAGGGCGGTATAAAAAGATTGAGAAAAGTGGTTTGGTGTGTAACGGGAATGGACAGTTTCTACTGCCTGCAAGGATTCTTTTTTCACCCAATTGAGGGGTTTTTTAGCAAAGGCTGTAAGGGTATCTTTGATACAATTTATACTACAGTCTTGAAAATGGAAAACTTCATCATCACTAAAGCCGCATGCGCGGCTCACGATTGGAATGAGTCCAGCCGACATGGCGGTTAGTACGCTGCCTGACATGCCTTCAGAACAGGAGGGCAGGACAAAGAAACTTGCAATCTGACGAATCTTTTCAAATAAATTGCTAGTTACATCAATTACCCCTACCGGCAGAATGTTAGGACACTGATAAAGCTCACGGCTATAGATAGCGCAGAAATCTTTTTCGGCCTCGTACTGACCGGCAATTACTAAACTGATATTCTGATTGCGTCCAAAGACCTCCAACAATAAGTCCAGTCCTTTTAAAGCTTGAGGATAGGTGGCCATATACAAGAAGGTGTTAGGTGTCTTTTTATTTAGCTCGCAAGCAGGGAAAAGATAGGCGGAATTTTTTATCATATAGATTTTATTGATTGGTAAATTATCGTAGGTGCTTCGGGTGAACTCGTTGCCAATCAGAAACATAGCGTCAAATGAGGCGATTTCGGGACCAAATGGCTGGACAATTGATTTTGGGCGCAGACGGGCATGGCGTCTGGCATTTAACGCACTGACACGAGCGCGTTGCTGTGTGTTCTGCCAATCAGGTCCGGCGCCGGTGCTGTAAAGTACCTTTATGCAGTTTGAAGCTAAGTTGTTTTGATATACCTTGTTGTTTTGCGGGTAAATATCAATCAGCAACTCATACTTTTTTCCAAGCTTGGTTTGCTGGTCATCATAATTAATTACGTCCACATTATAGTCGTAATGGCCAATTATTCTGGCTATCTCCGGCACCTGCCACATATTTTGATGGCGATGATAAAGCGGAGGACTGTGAAATGGTAGCGTGATATATTTTAACAGGCAGTTTCTTTTGTAGTGTGTACGATTTACGTTCTGCAGAAAGACTGAGCTCATGGAAACACCTCATTCTACTCGTTAATTGTTATTTGACTGATAAGCTTTTGTTTCCGAGCCGTGGATTATTATCGTCGGCATTAGCCAGAAGGCTTTAGCATGAAAACGTTGCATAAAATAGGTTAATTCCCAGTCGCAAGGAGCGGTAGGCGGGGTATTGAGATTAATTATTTCTCGGCAGAACCTATTGCTAATTAGATAGCCGCAGGCCGTACGGGTACGGGGTGGCTGAATTGAGAATAAACCGGGAATGACTTCAGGATCGTGCTCGCGAGGCGTAAGCCCCGCCCCGCCGGCTATATCGATGAAATCCCAGTCGGCCGGAGTATTGCTGAGTAAAGTTTCTAATTCCGTAATCGAAGTGTCTTTTAAAATAAAATCATCTTCTAAAATAATTCCAAACTTATAATTATTAGCAACTATTTTTTCATATGCGGCGCGATGCTTAAGAAGGATGCTTATCTCAAATATTCTTAAGTTGCGCGGCCTATATTGGGGAAAGTCGCACATTACTTTGGGTATTTGACTGTTTTTGACATATTCTTCAGCGCCTTCAATTAAGTAGGACCAGGGTGTATTTTGATACTGCGGGTCGATGCCTAACCGGTGAGCAATTAAAATTGCAAGCTGCGGCCTTAGTATTTCGTACCAATTATCTTCATTAAACTGATAGATATTGTTTAGCGAATGGCAGATTTGTTCTCGGTCAAAGTCAGTAATCCAATAAATCAGCTTATCGTTAGTTACAAAGTTATCAAAGATATAGTTGCGTCTATCAACATTCTTTTTGTAGTGCATTATAAAAAAGGCATAATCGTTCATCCAGATCACCTCGATTGTCAGTTACTTTTCGCGGTAATAACTATTGACGAACTCTATCAGGTCTTTATGTCGGTCATATTGATGGACGATGGCTGCAACAGGATTATTCTGAGTTACTATCTTGTTTTGCGGGTTAATCGTAATTTGATCTAGGTCTTCAAGAGCAAGCGTTAGAAAGATTCCGGCGCTGTTATCTGCAAAAGCGGCCGGCGTGACTTGGTTTGTGTATAGAAGATAATTATGAACGCCTTGGTCAATTAATTGAAAATAACCGCCCTGTAAGAAGATACAGGTAACCATTTTATCCAGATAACTGCACATTAAATCCACAGGGGCGATCGTTGTTCCTGAGCAGATAATTGGAAAGCCGCAGATAGCTTGGAATATATGGGATCCAAACTTAGCTAATATCCACCTAGTGTTGCATACATCGTCCCAAATCGATTTTCGCTTTGATTCAACGGCAACCGATATTTTGTCCGTTGGAAGATACCAGGGGAATGGCGCTGCCTGGAAGATTACGTCACGTACGTCGGTTAGTAAGACGAACCTGTATTTATCTTTATTTTGCTGTAAGTACATAAGGTACAGATAATAACGATAGTCATTAGGACTGATAATTTGCTCGAGGCCAATCCTTTGAAAAGGCACAACGGTAACACCATATTCCTGGATTTTTTGTTGGACGTTATCAGTGGTATTTGAAACGAAGATAACCACGTCGCCGCTAAAGCCAGATTTTCGAAGTGACACAAAAAATGGTTCTATCATATTCCAGTCATAATTCATAACCATGCCCATAATAAGATCCTTTGTTTGATCAGCACTCTCCATTTTAATCCCCCTGCTTTAGTTCACAGTCACTACTTTAGCCTATTCAGCAGCATAATTGATGGTGATAGTTAGTCGTATCATTGAGGAGTAACATTTGCCGTTTATGCATCATAAGCTAAGGTGTCACAAGATAAAGTTTGACTAAGCTTTAGATGGAGATTTTAACTCCACCTGAAGCTAGTCAAATTTATTCAGGGATTTAGACGCTGACAACTCCCGCTAAGAAGAAAGGAGTCTTACAGCGTACGGTATAGAAGGTGGGAGAATGAGCGAGATGTTGAGTTTTGATGTTAGACTAGACTATTTACTGCCGCAGCGTCAAGATGAGGTACATATTGCTTTTGCGGTTGATTCCAATTATGTCCAGCATATGGGAGTAGCAATTACGTCGATTATTGTGAATAATCCTAAGGTCAATTTTACTTTTTATATAATGTACGACACTATGTCTGAGGCTGATTTTGACAAACTCAAGAAACTCTCAGACATCTACCAGCAACCACTCCAGCTATTTAAAGTAACTTTCCCTAAGCTGTTTGACAGTCTAAAGACTATGCCGCATATTTCAAAGGCGGGGTACTATCGGTTAATGCTTCCTTACGTACTTCCGCAGTTTTTAGAAAAGGTAATATATTTAGATGCTGATTTAATCTGCTGCGGTGATATTACCTCTCTCTGGTCTACACCGATAGGAAACGCTCCAGCAGCCGCAAAACTTACTGATGCCTTTGAGGATCAGGCATTGCGTCTGGGACTTACTAAAGGTCAATACTTGAATTCCGGTGTAATGCTTATAAATTTGCCGGCGTGGCGCCAACAGGATATACCGAGACGGATTATTGAATTCATGATAACTTATCCAGATAAAATAGTATGGTTAGAACAAGATGCCATAGCAGTAGTGCTGGAGGGACAGATAGCTCCGCTTAATGACTGTTTCAATACAACAATCGACTGTGCTAAGGGCGACGGAACAATCGAAGAAAGCTCGGTAATTGTCCATTATGTAGGATCATGTAAACCGTGGCAGCGCTGGTGTCCTGACGAGAGAAAGCAAGTCTATTGGAAATATCTAAGACTGTCGCCTTGGCATGAAGCGGGGCCGGAGGAGCCGCAAAACATTATTCAGTACCTATATGCCGCACGTCTCGAGAATGCCAAGTCCAATCCGGCCGGGGTTGAGGAAATGCTAAGAAAAGTATTTGCAAGTTTGCCAGACTTCTGAGAAAATACTGCTTGACACTCTTATGCTAAGTGTTGTATTCTTTAATACAGTTACATAAAGTGTGCTGATCAGAAAAACTGAAGGCCAAAGTTTCTTATTGAAACTTGGCCTTTTTTGTTGTTTTCGATTGTATTTTAAATTCTGTAGAATTTGTTAAAGAGAGTGGTAAATAGATGGCTATTAACTGGGATTTTATAATAAGCGTTTTACCATTATACGAAAAAGCGGCCTGGCTCACGCTAAAACTGGCTTTTGGGGGAATAGTTGCGTCTCTGCTCATCGGCTTGTTGTGCAGCATTATCTTATATCAGCGGACAAAAGGGCTGAAGTGGCTGGTGAAAGCATATATAGAACTTTCACGTAACACACCGCTGCTCATTCAGCTATTCTTTTTATACTATGGTCTCGCTAAAGTCGGCGTAAAGCTTAGCGAGCAAACGTGTGCTGTTGTGGGTCTGGCCTTTCTAGGCGGAAGCTATATGGCCGAATCTTTCCGGGGCGGAATTGAATCGGTAAGTAAATCGCAAATTGAGTTAGGACTGAGCATTGGGCTTTCCAAGATGCAGTTAATGAGATATGTAATTCTTCCGCAAGCCTTTTCGGTAACGATACCATCCTTGGGAGCAAATTGTATCTTCTTATTAAAAGAAACATCAATTGTCGGCGCAATTGCGATTGCCGATCTTATGCATGTAACCCAGGATTTAATCGGGATGTATTATCAAACCTTTGAAGCGCTATTAATACTTGTAATAGCTTATCTTATCATGATCTTACCATTATCAGTCCTACTGACTTGGCTAGAGAGGAAGGTGCGCTATGCTGAGTTCGGGAATTAACGTGCTTGCTGAAGGCAGCAATATGGAGCGGCTGCTGAAAGGATTGTTAGTTACGGCGCAGATTGCCTTTGTTTCAATAATCATCAGTTCTTTTCTGGGCATTGCATTTGGTTTGGTTATGACAACAAAGTCAAAGGTAATAAGGCTTCTTAGCCGGTTTTATCTTGAAGCCTTTAGAATAATTCCCATTCTCGTATGGTTATTCCTGGTTTATTTTGGTATTACAAATATGTTCGACATTCATCTAGAGGGCGAAATAGTGGCTATCCTTGTGTTTAGTCTCTGGGGGGCTGCCGAGATGGGGGATATCGTCAGAGGAGCATTGGAGTCTTTGCCAAAACACCAGCAGGAATCTGGTAAGGCTCTTGGTCTCAGTTTATTGCAGCTGTATCGGTTCGTACTAATACCGCAGGCTATCCGCAGGATGCTGCCGGGCGCTATAAATCTGTCGACCAGAATGGTGAAAACTACTTCCTTGGTCGTTATGATTGGAGTTATCGATATCGTAAAGGTTGGGCAGCAGATTATCGAAGTGTCCAGTTTGAAAGTACCTACCGCATCTTTTTGGATATATGGGCTGATTTTTGTATTCTATTTTATAATTTGTTATCCGCTGTCAGCTTTTTCGAAGAAATTGGAAACTAAGTGGGAGAGTTAGGAGGTGGTTATTCTGAACGAAAATAAACAGGCACTGCTTGAAATACAGGGGTTGCGCAAAATGTATGGCTCAGCGGCACCGGTACTCGATGACATTAATCTAAGCATAAATAAGGGCGAGGCTGTTGTTGTCTTGGGGCCGTCGGGATGTGGAAAGAGCACCTTGCTCAGGTGTTTGAATGGTCTGGAAAGTGTTCAGGGCGGCGACATTAAGTTTTCCGGAAAAAGTTTAACCGGAAAAGATGTCAGTTGGCAGGAAATACGACAAAAGATAGGCATGGTGTTCCAAAGTTATGACCTGTTTCCGCATATGACAGTTATGGAAAACATCATTTTGGGACCGGTGAAAGTACAAAAGCGCCAAGAAAAGGAGGTGTTGGAACAAGCAGCTCAGCTGCTTGACAGAGTAGGGCTGCTTAATAAAAAGGACGTCTATCCGCGTCAGCTTTCCGGGGGACAAAAACAACGTATTGCTATTGTCAGGGCTTTGTGTATGAATCCCGAAATTATGCTTTTTGATGAGGTTACAGCCGCTCTTGATCCCGAAATGGTACGAGAGGTTTTGGACGTAATTCTAGGACTTGCCAAGCAAGGCATGACAATGTTAATTGTTACCCACGAAATGGGTTTCGCCAAGGCGGTTGCCGACCGCATTGTTTTTATCGATTCCGGTAAAATATGCGAAGTAGCCAAGCCGGATGAGTTTTTTACTAATCCTAAAACAGAGCGCGCCAAGCAATTTTTAAATATATTTCAGTACTAATATTAAAATTGGAGAGGAAGAACTATCATGAACATTAAAAAAATTATTGCCCTGGTTTTAAGTACTTTATTAATGGCAGGAGTGTTGGCAGGCTGCGGATCAACTGCCGGCACTAAAACAGATTCAGCAAATAAAAGCAGTATTGAAGAAATTACGAAACGCGGCACCATTAAAATTGGCGTATTCGGCGACAAACCGCCGTTCGGCTATGTTGATGCCAATGGCAAAAACCAAGGTTATGATGTCTATATTGCCAAGCGTTTTGCCAAGGATCTTTTAGGCGATGAATCAAAAGTAGAGTTTGTATTGGTCGAAGCAGCCAGTCGGGTTGAGTATTTACAAGCTAATAAAGTTGATATAATTTTAGCGAACTTTACCGTTACCGATGAACGCAAACAAAAAGTTGACTATGCCAACCCGTATATGAAGGTTGCGCTTGGCATAGTATCTTCAGACGGCACTCCTATTACTTCGGTTGAGCAATTAAAAGGCAAGAAGCTGATTGTTAATAAAGGTACTACGGCTGAAATGTACTTTACTAAGAATCATCCCGACATTGAACTTTTAAAATTTGATCATAATACCGAGGCTTTCGAGGCGCTAAAAGATAAACGCGGCGTTGCTTTAGCCCACGATAATACCTTGCTTTTTGCCTGGGCAAAAGAAAACCCTGGCTACACTGTCGGCATTTCAACCTTAGGCAACCTTGATACTATTGCTCCTGCCGTTAAAAAAGGCAATAAAGAACTTCAGGATTGGATTAATAAAGAATTAGAAGCTTTGGGCAAAGAAAAGTTTATGCATAAAGCATACGAGGCAACTTTAAAGCCTGCCTACGGCGATTCGATTAATCCGGAAGATATAGTAGTCGAAGGCGGAAAGCTATAATAACAGCAAGTCCGTAAATTTAGTGGTAAAGCTGCTTCTGACCTGTATAATGCAGGCGGGGCAGCTATTTAGTCTACCAGATTTTCTAAATATAATTTTGGTGACATAAGCGCAACAAGCGACTGTGCTTTCGCAAAGCGCGGCGCAAGTCGGGTTTCTAATAGTAGCAGCGGCAACTTGGTTTTCATATAATGGAATATAAATGGAGACTTAATTCAGATGGCGTTTTAACGCCACCTGAATTCTAGTCGAAATTATCCAGGGACTTAGCTGCTCTTACTCCCGCTGTTAGAAGCGGGAGTCTTAAGCGGATTAGTCATCGGATAAAATTCTGTGATGCTCAATGTTTGATATATGGTGAGAACTCGGTGCTATACTGACGGCAGTTCAGTGCTAGAGCTACTGCCCGATGAATGGAAAAGAAGGTGAATGCTGTGGCGGATTACGGAGAAATCCGGGAAACGGTAGTTTATGCGCATAATGCGCGCTCAAGTATACCTTTTTCAACGGTTTTAGTTGAGGGCGGTACAGTAGATTTAGCGACCGTCAAGTTAGATTTATCAAACGGTTTTGGCGGAGTGCTGTTACAGGGGGAAGTTAATTGGAGTGCTGCTTTTACTATCCCGCCTTCAGAAGAATTAGATGAAAACGGCTTTGCTGAAGTAACTTTTCAGCTAGTGAGGGAGGGGGAAGTCATCTACCAGGTGACGCAAACCCTGCGGCAAAAAGATTTCGGGGTTGCTGCTGTTACGCAAACAACCACAACCTACGAAGTAGCGTCCTTATTATATTTTGATAATAACTCGTTGCTGAGTCAGGACAAGGAAATTACTTATACTTTGCGAGCTGCCGATATAGCCTTATTTACGCAAACCGGCGTTTTTTCAGGTGACGAGGTTCCCGTCGTTACAGCTGCAGCGGGGGCAGTTACACTTATTGCGCAAGAAACAGAAGCCTGGACTCGCAGTGAGTCGGCAGATGAAAATAATGAGCCGGAAATTAACGGTGTCGAAAAGGTATTTATTAATCAAAGTAGTGCGCCAATGCCCGCAACTATCCCGTTAGTTACGGCGCTGCCGGAAGGAGAGACAGTTGAATTAGCCTGCCTGGAAGTGGGGGCGGACGATAAAGAGGGCATATTCCTGACGGCATTAGTCAACTGGTGCCTAAGAGTAACAAGCAATGAGGAGCCGGCCAAGATTATATCGTCTGGCTTAGCTAACGTTACATTTGAACTATTGCGCAACGGAACAATAATTTATCGCACAACCCAAACAGCGGTACAGACTTTCATCGCCGAAGCGACAGGTTCAATCGAGACGGCAACCTTTGAAATTGCAGATTTAAGTTATCTGGATATGCCGCTAGCCGGGGAAATAGAATCGGGCATAAATACTTACATTTTAAGGGCTTCCAATACAACGATAATCGACCCTGTCATGGCTGACGGGTCGTCGGTTTCAATTGCTGCAAGCGTCGGGCCGGTAACTTTGGCAGCTCAACTAATTGAGCGAGATAATGTCAAAAAGAAAAGCAAGCATAGGCATATGAAAAGGAGGCGGTAGCGGATGGTTGAGTTTACAAAGGTCCGTAAAGTTATGAACAAAGAAAGAAGTTCTGTTTTACCGCCTTCTAATTCCTTGCCAGCAGGAAAGACTGTTGAGTTGGCTAAAGCTAAGATTAATCTCAAGCATAAACCATCCGGCGTGCTGCTGTATGCTAATGTCAATTGGAGCGCCACATTTAACGACAGCGCAGACGGCAGTTGGGCTGAAACGACCTTTGAACTGCTGCGGGACGGCTCAGTAATATATCACGTTCATCAGAGCGCTATACGGGGGGAAAGCAAAGGCGCTGAAACATCGTCAGCCACTGTTTTTCGCAATGCCGTCCTTCTTTATTTTGATACTGTACCGGCAATTGATAAGATTGGTAAGGTAACTTACACCCTGCGGGCGACTAATATTATCGTTGCCGCTCTAAACGGAGAACATGATGCGACTACAACAGTCAATGCAGGAGCAGTCATATTGACGGCCCAGCAGATTGAGGCTTGTCTCCCCGATAACGAGCAAGCTGCCGATTAGACTTATCAACTAATAGAAGCGCTGTCGACTATCGACAGCGCTTCTTCGTCTACCGGAATTTATAAATCATGCCCTATCACTAACGGACGGTTTATAGGCAGTTATGGCAGAATTACCTGGGTTAGGGTTCTTAGATTGCTCCATACTCTAAAAGTTTCTAGCAAGACGATGAACCCAAGTGGGAAGGCCGGTCCGAAGACTAAAACTACGCCGAGGAAAACAGTGGGCGGGAATATACTGGTACCGGTGCTGATTACTGATACACAATCATCAATTTCACCAAGCTGACCGCCAATGGTCCATCCGCCAAGTGTTGTAATAGCAATGTTTTGACCTTCTAATTCACATAGTTCTTCAAGTAACTCACACTGCTGGCGGCCTGGGACAACTGCTGACGCCTCGCTTCTCATACCTTGGGTTCCGGTAGTAATTTGTTCTACGATTGATTGTACGGCGGGAGGAACGGTGGAATCTGTTGTTACGCCGTTTGAGCACAATAGCGGTAATAGCGGTGAAACTATAAAAGGACCTTCGATAACATGGGCAATGTCGCATACATCAATAAATATTTGGCTTACTATTAACGGCAGGGGCAGAGTTCCGTTAGGCGGACGAAACTGAACAAAGTTCAAGGAAGTTACGCCTATCGGAGGTACGACGCTAAGGACACAGTCATCAATCCTGGCAATACGGCCAAAGACAGCAGACCCGTCAACCATTAAAAGCAATACATTCCTATCTTTAAGATCACATAACTGTTTTACAAATTCTATATTACACAGGTGATGTAATGGTGTTTTACTCATGGATTTAAACCTCCTTGCATATGATTTAGATTACTTTATATAACCTATGAGAATTTAACTAAATATGTTACAAAAGCAGTGTTGTTTAGAATATTTTAAGGGAAAGCAATACTAAAAATCTCATAGATAACTTTGAAATAAAGTCAAATTGAGGCCATCCTGAATAGTATACATTAGAAAGATTATGTAGTTTAACATTTGGGGGGGATGGTTTTTGAAAAACAGAATGAACAGTTATGAGGATATCAGGGATTACTTGGAAAGGGAAACCGGCAATGTAGTGGAACTAGGTTTAAACAATCAGATATTCGTAGTTGGAAAAGTAAGTTATGTAGACAATGATATTGTAATGCTGGAAAATGCGTCATTAAGCAACCCGGCAAGATTTCACACGGCATTTCCCGAATACATTGTAAGCTTGAATTCGATAACGAGCTGGGGGTTGGCAAACCAACTTTTAAGCCCGGCTCCTAATATTGGCGGATTCAGGAAAATTACGCCGGTTAGAGGTTTTGATTCAGCAAACCGTGATAACGCTAAGCAAAATAACTATGCTTGGTCGATGGCTGAATTAGGAGAGTATCTTTATGTCGGTACTGCCAGGAATATACCCTACTCAATCCTAAGCAATCAAATATTTGGCGATATCCCAATACCTGAAATTCTTATACCGCAGAACCCGGATTTTGCAGGTGAGATATGGCGCTACAAGAAGGATGGATCTGAGTCGTGGCAAAGAGTATACAAAGCGCCGCAGGATCCAATGAATATAGGTTTCCGGTTTATGGTCAATTATAACAATGCATTGTATGCCGGCGCACTCACCCCATTAAGTCCTAACGTAATAATTCTAAAGTCGACCGACGGTTTAACTTGGAATACCTTGCCGCAAAGCGTACAGGGATTCTCAACCCGGTATATGGTTGAACATAACGGCGTTTTGTATATGGGTGCTCTCCCACTGATGGGTGTTGCCGCAGCAGCGCTGTTCTCCAGCACTGATCCGGAAAATAACGGCTGGACTCAAATTGATTTAAACGGCGATCCAGATAAAAACCCGCGCGGCAATGTTGACGTGCTGTTAAGCTTTAATGGTCACCTATATGTTGGCACGGCGCTTCCGACAGGCTTTGAGCTTTGGAGAACAAATGGGGCCACACCACAAAAAGATGATTGGGTTTTGGTAGTTGATAAGGGTGCCGGTGATGCCCGTAATGAGCATCCATGGTCACTTGATGTGTTTAATGATTATATATATATAGGAACGGCAATAGAGGTCGGGATAAGAAGCATAAATCCGGACGATCCTATCGTGCCGCCTAAGGGCTTTGACGTTATTAGAGTAAGCAAAGATGATAGATGGGAACTTGTTATTGGCGGTAAACCGGTTGTGCCGACCCAACCTATTACCGGTGTGCGCGGGCAGGCTTTAAGCGGTTTTCCATCCGGATTCGGGGATATAACCAACGGCTATTGCTGGCAGATTCAAGCTTTTAATGGCGAGTTGTATCTTGGAACATGGAGCTGGAATGATCTTATTCCGATATACGTTCCCTATTTCCCGGCACTGCTTGACGAGCTTTTGCCGCAGGTTGGGAGTTTGTCACCTTTCCTCGATTTCCTCAGCTCAGTATTCAATCCGGGAATTACCGAGCTGCTTTATACTCTTGGCGCGCGAAGAATAGGCTGTGACTTATGGAAAACAAGAGACGGGGTGCATTGGGTGCCGGTATCGCTTAACGGATTGTGCAATCGCTATAACTACGGCATTAGGACGTTATTTGTCTCGTCTGAGGGAACTTTATATTTAGGAACGGCAAATCCATTTCAAGGCTGTGAAGTATGGGAAAAAAGAGCAGATTAAAAGAAAAAACTGTCGGCTTGCCGACAGTTTTTTTGTTAGCTAGGGGAGAATTACCTGGGTTAAAGTCTTGAGATTGCTCCAAACTCTGAAAGTGCCTAGCAGAACGATAAACCCAAGCGGGAAGGCAGGGCCGAAGACAAGGACGACACCGAGGAATACAATTGGCGGGAAGATACTGGTGCCGGTGCTGATAAGGGATACACAATCATCGACTTCGCCTAACTGGCCGCCAATCGTCCATCCGCCGAGTGTGGTAATAGCAATATTTTGGCCTTCCAAGTCGCAAAGTTCTTCAAGCAGTTCATGCTGCTGACGGCCTGGGAGAGCAGCTGACGGCTCGCTCCGGAATCCTTGGGCGCCCGTACCGGTAGTGATTTGCTCGATAATCGACTGAACTGCAGGCGGAATTTGGGTTCCTGCCGCATCTACGCCGTTTGGGCCTATTCCGCCTGGTAAGTGTAACGGGAACAGCGGCGAGAAAACAAACGGGCCTTCGATAGCATGGGCAATGTCACATACATCAATGAATATTTGACTGAGGATTAGCGGTAATGGCAGTGTTCCATTCGGCGGACGGAATTGAACAAAGTTTAATGCTGTTACACCTACAGGGGGAACGACGCTAAGCACACAATCATCAATACGGGCAATACGGCCAAATACTGCTGAACCGTCGACCATTAATAACAATACGTTCCTATCCTGAAGGTCACAAAGCTGTTTTACGAATTCCCTATTACAGAAGTGATGTAGGGGTGTATTACTCATTAAGATCTTCCTCCTTATGTTTAGTGGATATGTTTGCTCTATTATAATTTATGAAGATGAAACTTGATGTGTTACTAAAACAATTACTTAAACCGCAACTTCTCAAATTTAATACATAATATGGTTTACTAAAGCGCAACTTCCTGTGACAATTTATCAATAATCGTCAATGTCTCATTAGCGTAACGGGTCATGGTTTCGGGCGATAGGTCAAAGGGTGGATGAAAATGAGAGCTTAGAGCCATGCCAAGGTTAATCCAGGTTATAGCATCAGCGGTTTGGGGGTGTTTTACGTGCAGGACTACAGGAGCTGTTACTCGCTTTACAGGCACTTTTCGCATAAGCGGCACAATTACAGCCCAATAATCTAGCCATGGGAGGCCAAGGCAGAAGTTCTGCTCAGGGTAATACTGGAGTATTTCGCGATCAAAGAAAAAGTAATCAAAGCCGCTATTATAAAATTGACCTTCCGGCGATGACAGTGAATCAACATCGACCCTTGAACCGAAAATAAATGAGTCAGGTGCCTCTTTTTTGATAAAGTCATAAAAACTATTATTCAATAGGCAAATGTCTGGGTTGATAATTCCGCAAAGCGGGATTTCGCGGTTTTTGAAATATGACAGTAAATCATCAAAATAGACCAAAGGTTTACCGTATTGCTGACGTCCGTCGCGCGGCGCAGCAATAAATTCGACATCCGGAAATTGATGCTGTAAGGCGGCGATTGAATCGAGCGGATTAACAGAAACAAGGCGGAACCCGGCAGTTTGCCAAGTTCGCATAGCGATTTTTTGAATGTTGACATTTTCCAGACTCAGCGAAGTAGCGATAGTGATAGCATCGGTGTTTCTATGGTACTCGCCGGAAAACTTCCATGTACGGCGGGCCGTTTCCTCAAGCTCAGCCCGGCTGCATTCCTGCTGATAAATGTCGGTAAGGGCCTGTTCGTAATCAGGTTGGGCGGCGGGGCCATTAAATAGGACGTCTTCAACCTTAGCTGTTATTTGCTCGCTTATCCATTTACGCAAGTTCTCATCATTAGCAAAACGTACTGCCCAGTCGATATATTCCTGCTCATTGGCGGCAATACCCTCATTGATATTAAGGGCTCGGAGCAAGCCTGCCCCCCAGCGGCTGCGAGCCAGCTCACCTTCTTGAGTAACTATGGGGAGCCCGGCGTGCAGCGCTTCCATGTTTGTCGTCCAACCGCCATAAGGATAGCTGTCCAACTGAATATCGGCAATGGCCAGCAAGCCAAGGACATGCTTTGTCTGGCCGATTGGCGGCAAAATGAGTAAGCGATTATTAACTCCGGCATCGCGGGCCTTGCCGATTATGCGTTCAGTAAAAACTCGGTCAATGCTAGCATGGGTCGCAAAGGGCTTTAAGACTATCCATGCGTTCGGAGCCTGTTTAAGAATTTCAACAAAGAGCTCGTCGCGGAGATGACCGTGCTTAATGCCATTAGCACACGAGATAAAAACAACAGCATCTTCAGGTATACCTAATTCCTCACGGGTTACCTGTGGGTCAGGGGTCATAGGCAGGTACTGGGCGGCACCGGATTTTGGCAGTGTTATAAGCTTTTCGCGATAATGCTGCTGCGCATTCGGTGCTTCGAAGTCGCCGCTGATGTAGTATTGAATAGTCGGCATACCGGTAGAAGTCCCGTGCCCAACCAAGGCGCACTGAATAGGGGCTAGCTGCAGGCCTGACAAAATATAAGTAACAGGGTCCATGCCAATATCGGTGTATATTAGGATATCTAAGTCGTTCTCCCTAATTTTTCCGATAATGCCGGGAAAGTCTGTCATGTTTTCAAGGCGGATAAATTTGTCGCTATGTTGCTCGAACATATCTGAGACATTGTCATGATAATCGCCGAGCGCAAAGGTAATTATCTCGAATTTATCAGGATTATGATTAACAACTCGATTGATCATATAACAGCTAACGGCCTGTTTGTAAAAGTTGCGCGAGATGTAGCCGATTCTGATTTTTTCACCTTTGCTCAAATCCTTGCGGACAAGTTTAGGTTTTGGTTGAGGCATCGCCCGGTTAATTGTGAAGCTGATAAAATCGCCGAATGCGGCAAGAGCGTTCAGGTTATTGCCGCCGATATAGGAACCTCGCCACAAACCGGTCATGACTTCCTGGACAAAGGTAAGAAAGAACATAGTAGAGAGAATTTCCGGATGACGGGTAATAGCCCGGCAGAGGTTGGGAATATATTTCATAAGCTTTTGACGGTGTTTTTCTTCAGCGTTAAAGTAAGGTGTATTTACCATCCAGTAGACGATAATTGCCTTATAACAAAATGGAATGGGGGCGGTAATCAGCTGTTCTGAGTCAATATTAAAATCGTCGGCCGAAAAGGGATCATACATACTGGCGGCAACCAATCCTTTGTACCCGCTGTGCCTGCATTGCTCCAGTAATTCTTCTTCCGGGTGGGTAGGGTTCCAGTAGAGATTCATGGCGGCAAAAGGCTCAAAAAAGAGCATACGCCATATAGCTAGTAACATTCGTTGATGTTCGTCGCTGAGTTTTTCAACTTCACTAAATGGAACAAGAATTACAAATTCACGCAATTTTTGGCGCAGATTAAGGCAAAAATGGATAAGGGCAATTTTCTCATTGGGCGATAAATGGCCGTTGCGGCTTTCGAGCTTGCGGGCATTAAACCACTCTTTTACAAGGTCCCAGAACTGTGAGATGTCGATTGCAGGTGAGATGCTTTTAATGATTTGGCAAAAAAAGAGATCGATAAAAATACATTTTTCTTCTTCGCTGGCGAAGTTTTCCTCGTTTACGATTCGATTGAACTCTTGACATACATATGGCCAACCGCATTCAGCTGCGGCAGCAATGGTATCAGTTATATTGTACTTCTCGAGAATTTCATCAAGGGAATTTAGATTGTTTTCAGTTGCGCACATTTTTCGGCCTCCTACCATCAGATGGATATAGCACTCGTGGTATATTATTCATAAAGCGGCGGATATGTGAAATGCCCCGCTGTACGGGGCATTTCACACAAACGCTATATTCTAAATGATTGGTTCATTCGATACTACAGCGGATTAATCGACGGGGCAAGGTGTATTAAACACCCGGGCGAGGAAGTCGCCGCTTTTAAACGTATTTGCGGAAACTAGATCTCCATTAGGTTCCGAAGATGCGGTAAATACATAGATGCCTGGAACAATTCCTGAAATGGTAACTTCGTAGTTATTCAGTTTCGGATCCATTTCTCCTGGTCCGAATATTTCAATGGATTGTTCATTTGAGCAGCGCGGTGCCACGTTAAACGAATTAGTGAAGAAGCAATTTGCCGGGCAGACCCCATAATTCCAAACTGTCCAAGAAACGTTGACGGCATTTGGCGAAGTATTAATAACCTTAAACACCATGCATCTGGCTTCCATACTGCGGATGACTGCTCCGGTTGTCAAATCGAATACTTGACCAGGTATTTCATTGACTAGCATCTTTATTTCATTCTTAATTTCGCAGAGGCCGAATTCGCTGTTATTTACACTGTTATTAATCTGGTTTACAGTGTTGTTAATTTGGTTGAAAATACTCGTGTTGACATTGAAGGATAGGTTGCCGACAATATTTTCAATATTGCGTACTTCATTCTTTATTTCGTTAAGACCAAATTCGCTATTGGTTATTAGTATTGTGTGATTCTCGATATTGCGGATTTCATTCTTAATTTCGTTTAAGCCGAAGATGTCGCTGTTGACGGAGTTATTTATAAGATTGACGGTATTGTTGACTTCATTGAAGATATTGGTATCAAAGTTAAAGGAGAGGTTGCTGACAATATTTTCAATATTACGAACTTCGCTCTTTATTTCGTTAAGGCCGAATTCGCTATTGGTAATTAAAACAGTGTGATTCTCAATGTTACGGATTTCGTTCTTAATTTCATTGAGGCCAAAGATATTGCTGTTGACAGAATTGTTGATCAGGTTGACGGTATTGTTGATTTGATTGAAGATAGAAGTATCAACATTGAAAGACAGGTTACCGACAAGGTTTTCAATATTACGGACTTCATTTTTAATCTCGTTAAGACCAAAGATATTGTTGGTAATGAGTGTAGTGTGGTTTTCAATGTTTCTGATCTCATTTTTAATTTCGTTCAGTCCAAAGACGTTATTAGTGATTAGGGTAGTATGGTTTTCAATGTTGCGGATTTCGTTCTTAATTTCATTTAAGCCGAAGATGTTGCTGTTGACAGAGTTGTTAATTTGGTTAACTGTATTATTAATCTGATTGAAAACGTTAATATTTATATTGCCGACGACATTTTCGATGTTTCGTACTTCGTTCTTGATTTCATTGAGGCCAAAGATATTGTTAGTTATCAATATTGTATGGTTTTCAATATTCCTAACTTCATTCTTAATTTCATTGAGGCCAAAAATGTTGTTGGTGATAAGCGAGGTATGGTTCTCAATGTTGCGAATTTCATTTTTGATTTCATTTAAGCCGAAGATGTTGCTGTTGACAGAGTTGTTAATTTCGTTGACGGTATTATTGATTTGATTGAAAATGTTGATATTTACATTGCTGGCAAAGTTTTCAATGGCGCGAATTTCATTCTTGATTTCGTTAAGGCCAAAGACTGTGTTAGTAATTAGAACGGTATGATTTTCGATATTGCGGATTTCATTCTTGATTTCGTTGAGACCGAAAACATTGTTAGTGATGAGCGTAGTGTGATTCTCAATATTGCGAATTTCGTTCTTAATCTCATTGAGGCCGAAGATATTGCTGTTGACAGAATTGTTAATTTGGTTGATTACATTGCTCTGATTAAAAATATTGATATTAATGTTACTAACGACATTTTCAATGCTGCGGACTTCGTTTTTAATTTCATTTAGTCCGAATATGTTATTAGTAATCAGCACAGTGTGATTTTCAATGTTGCGGATTTCATTTTTGATCTCATTGAGGCCGAAAGCACCGTTATTAACGCTCTCATTGATTATGCGTACAGTATTTTCAATATCTC
>JAAYSF010000084.1 GCA_012523975.1 Veillonellaceae bacterium | reverse complement strand
ATCCTATCTAGATATTCATAAGTTTCGGGAAGCTCGCAACCGCTATCTGTAAAAACATATTCCAATTCAAGCTCAGGATATTTGTCACGCATATATACTGCTAATGCAGCACTGTCTTTTCCACCCGAGAGGGCCAGAATATGACGTTCGTTTTTACTATTTCTCATTTATCAACACCATCCAACAGCTCTTCGGCAAGAGCTACTAATATCGCCTGGGCTTCATCTCGAGAGTTTTTAGAAATAATATCTTTAGCCTTCTTCTTTCCTTTATAATTCTCATCAGCTCCAGTAATAACTGCACGTCTAATTGAACCATCGGGCATCATCATGCTAATCACCCTTGCTCCCTCCCGTGATAATTTGGCCTTAACTGAGGCAAGGGTTTCAAGATGATTAATCCGGTTGGCATAATCATGTAATCTGGCTTCAAAGATGGCAAGGTCATTATCATTCCATGACTCAATCGGCTTACCCATGATTAACCCAGCGATACCCTTAACCCATTCGGCTGCATTATGGCTATCACGTTTCATAGCTAGAAGAAGCTGTTTTACTTCCCCGTCATTACAAATTTTTACTAGGGGCTTCACTCTATTGCGTTGGCTTTCTATTAACCGGTCTAGCGTGTCGCATTTAAAAACAGCTAACGCAACTTTCTGTATTTCTTTATTGAGATTAGGGAAAGCTTGCGACAATTCGTATAATGCAGTATGAAGCTTATTTTGAAGATGCTTATTCATCGGGATAGTTTCTTTTGCATCTACCTTGACACCAACAGCTTTTGGCAAGTCTTCAAAGATAAGGCGAGCAGGATCCACCGAGTTTTGGATCGCTAAACGTACTCGTCTCGCTTCTCGTGAAATTTGCTTTGTATTTTTTGTATACGCTGGAAGAGATTCTATAAAATTAACCAGCGGGCCTACTACACTGATCAAGTTCGCATTACGCAGCCCAGGCTTACCTTCTATACGCACGGCTTTTAAAAGATTTTTATATGTACTAAATACCGCCCGATCGATATCTGTAAAAATATACTTTCTTAAAGTAAATAAATCCGGACGTTTGATCATTAGAGCCGCTTCAGCAGCGCTTAAATAGGGTCGATAGGTACCCTCCTGAAAAACCGCAACACTCTCTGCATGGACAATTAGATATAAATTAATATATATCGGCGCCGGCCCCTGCCTTAGGCCAAAAGGCGGCGCTTTAAGCAAATCAAGAATATCTTCTACCGTTATCCCTTCCTTTGCGCTATCCAAACACTGGTCAATCAGAGTCCATAACGCTTGATACTTATTATTTTGGTTTATGCCCAAGGTAAATTGCCAGCATCCGGTTTGTTCATCTTTTACATGTAAGCCTTCGCGCCGCAACAAAGATTTATATATGGCCACCTCGGGGCCAAAACCTTGCAATTCCAGGTTCTTTTCCTCTTCATTGGTAATCATTGCTTCTACAAGGACACGTCGAGCGCGAGAAGCAGCGCTGGACAATCTTTCATAACTGATCATTTCATTTCTTACTGGAGGGCAATCACAATAATATTTGTCACATAAATCGGAAAGAACAGTTGATAGCATTTTTGCATTTGTTATAGATACTTGATCCTGTTCTACATACCAGGTAACTTTAGCGGTCTCAGGTGTAAATAACTGCTCAAGGTATAAGCGAAAATTTTCTTCGGCAGCCTTAATTCTAAATTTAATTTCTTTTCGAGCGACACT
>JAAYSF010000083.1 GCA_012523975.1 Veillonellaceae bacterium | reverse complement strand
TCTAGGGGTTTAACTTAAATTTGCTATATTTTATCACAAATTATGGTTTATTGAAATATTTCCTTTAAAATCCAAAAATATTTTTTGCTAATAAAAATACCCGACACAGGCAATGCCGTATCGGGTATTGTGTTTAGGCTGCGGCACTGGTTTCGGCAGCATCTTCTTCCACAGGCTTATTACCCCAGTAGCTTGCCAGTAAACTGCCGCTCATGTACTCCCAGACCGTCATAACAGCCGCCGGCAAAGCCGCCATTGGATCTAAGTGCGCCAAAGCAAGCGCAACAGTAAGGCCTGAGTTTTCCATACCAATTTCAAAAGTGATAGCACGGGATTTCTTTTTGGACATATTGACAGCCCGACCGGCATAATAGCCAAGCACCAAACCGGCGACATTGTGAATTGCAACTGCTACACAAAGGACAAGGGCCATTGTCGCCATTTTTGAGGCATTAAGAGCCACAACAGAAGACATAATTGCGATGATAAAGACAACCGATACTGCGGGAACTACCTTGGTGAGTTTCTCAACAAACTTAGGGGCAATAGTATGCAGCGCAATCCCAGCCGATACAGGAATTAATACAATGTAAACAATATCCATAAGCAGCGCAGTGGCATCGATAGGAATCATGGAACCAGCTAGCAATAAGAAGATGTACGGGGTAAGTACCGGCGCCAAAATGGTATTAACACTCGAAACGGTAACCGAAAGGGCAGTATCACCCTTGGCGATATAAGTCATTACGTTTGAACCCGTACCGCTTGGCGCAGCTCCCAAGAGTACCATACCCGCAGCTAGTGCCGGCGGAAGATTAAGCAGCTTTGCCACAGCAAAACCAACTAACGGCATAATTAAATAGCGGAAAAAGACGCCGTAGAAAACATCTTTCGGTCTAGTGAAAACTAGGCGGAAATCTTCTAGGGACATGGTAAGGCCCATCCCTAACATGATAATCCCGAGAAGATAGGAAATGTACGGTCCGATTGGTTTAAACGGGGCCGGATAATAAAAAGCGATTGCCGAAATCAGTACAACCCACAGTGTCATATTCTTGCAAATAAACTGAGCCAACTTCTCCAAATACTTCATAAAATAATTCCTCCTAAAATAATGAGTGAAAAACAAAAAACCCCTTGCCCTCCAAGTCTATAGACTTAAAGGGGCAAGAGGCTACTCTCGCGGTACCACCCTTTTTACAGATAAAAAATCTGCATCTCATCAGGTCAATCAACCCTAGCAGTATAACGGCTGCACTCCTTACGGAGCTGAGACCGGCGCAGCTTACTTTACAGTTCAGCCTTGCTGTTCGGGAGTGATCTTTGTATTCCTGTCGTTACCGGTTCGCACCACCCACCGGCTCTCTGAAACAACATTGAGAATCCAACATTCTCCCTCATCACATTTAAGATTTATTAAGTTATGTAAATAAGACTATATATAATATACTCCCGCTGTTTCATTCTGTCAACATAATATTAAAATTTTATTATGTTTGTCCAATTTCTTTGGCGTTTACCGCATTATTGGCCTTTACCTAAGTGGTAATCGGCTATCCTCTTCTGTATTTCCGGCGTTGGAATACGCTTGTAAGGTACCTTAGCCAGGATTTCTTCAATCAACTCCTGAAAAAATACGGCCGCAGTTGTATTAATTGTATTGGTATCGGTTGTAAATCTTGTTGCTTTAATAACGTGAGCTTTTTTATCTACAGCCGAATAGGCATAGCATTTCAATACGATCGCCGACTCAATATAGTTTTCTTCATGCCAAAAGTCCGTGAATTCCCTAAGATCGGCCTGCGATAGCTCCACAGCAATTACAATATCGGCCGCTAATTTTTCAGCAATCGCTGCCATTGTTTGTTCTTCTGCCTGCCTGACCACTTTGTTATCCGCCAAAGAGGCTTTGTCAGCTTCATCAACCGCCTTTAATGGTATAACTGAATAAAAAGGATATTTAAAGGGTTCCCTAATTTTGTGCTCGATTATTT
>JAAYSF010000082.1 GCA_012523975.1 Veillonellaceae bacterium | reverse complement strand
TCTTTGATTCGGCGACGATTTGGGCAATTTTATCTTCAAGACTCGAACTTAGGTTATTAAGAGTATGAGCCAATAATTGAAACTCGTCATTGGTGTTAATATGGACTCGTTCGTCGAGCTTGCCGTCAGCCATCTTACGGGCAGCACTCGTTATTGTTTCCATTGGCGCAGTAAAATTGCGGGCCAGCTTGATACCCATGCCGACTGACAGGAGAGAGGTGAATAAAATAGCCGTTATAAGGGCTGATTTAATTTCACTGAAGGCTGCTTCAACCTGAGCAAGCGTACTGGCCATCCGGATAACTCCAAGAATTTCAGTATTTTTAATAATGGGCACGGCGACGTAAAGTGAATTCTGGGCCAGCGTTGTGCTGTAGCGGGTTGATTTCCCGTTATTGCCAGCCAGTGCAGCAGCAACTTCAGGACGGTTAAGATGATTATCCATGGCTGCAGGATTTTCCCAAGAATCAGCAAGTACCGCGCCGCTGTTGTCAATTATCGTTATTCTGATATGGTTTTTTACTGCTGCTTCTTTAATTTGCGTATCCAGCGCCGCTTTTTCCAGCGGGCCGGCCATAGAATCTTCGATAAGCTGCTCGGTAATCTGGGCGTTGGTTAAGAGATTATCGTTCAGCGTTTCTAAATTGTGCTGATAAAAGTACCATAGTATGTAGCCGCCTAATAACGACAGCGAGAGTAATATCAGCAGTAAAAATGCAGCAATCAGCCGGCGGCGGATATTCCATCTGGTCATTTATATCTCTCCATTCAGCTAATAAAACACCCGCACATATCATTGCATATGGGCGGGTTTTTATACCGATTACTGGGGTCTTTTCACTTCCATTTTAACTGGTAACGGTGAGATAGACAAGTTGTAATTGAATTAAGGGAAAACCCCTTAGAAAATCTAAGGGGTTACAGGGAGTCTTATTCACGATACGAGTTATAGCAGTTACAATGCTCCTCTTCATAGTCGTCTTCGCAGTAGTCATTATCGTTAGAGGTATCGGTCGCTCCGCAATAGCAATGTTCGTGTCCGGCATCGCATGTTGTTTCCCCTTTAAAGAAATGGGTGTGCTCGCCGCATGGGCCTTCTATAGCTGGTCCGGTTACGTCTTCGGCTATATGCCAATGAGTGTTGCCTTCTTTAGGGTCAAAAGATGTTCTTATGCGAATTGCATGGACATGAGAATTCCCTCTGAGCATAGCTGGACCAGTAGTACCCACTATGACATGCTGGTGGTCATTTGCTACATCAGCCATGGTTATCAGCAAATGAACGTGGTTCATGCTATCCCTTTTCGGCTTACCGCGATCTTCTTCAGTCAATATAGTCACCTCCTCGTTAACATAATATGCAGAGGTAACATAAAAGGTTAATCTTGGTTGTTCAAGTTTTTAACAAATCCTTAACATAGTCTTAACACAAGCCCGGCATAAAAACTTTAGAATATAGTCAGTAGTAAATACACACTAGGAGGGAAACTCAATGAAATTATTCCGTAAATCAAAAACATTTATTGCGGCAGTTGCGCTTATGGCTGGGGTAGGGCTTTTGGCAGGCTGCGGCGGTACCAAGGAGCAGGCAAGCGGCACAGAAGTACAGGGTACGGTAACGGCAGCAGGTTCCACTGCGCTGCTTCCGCTCTTAAAGCCGGCCCAGGAAGAATTCCAAAAGAAGAATCCTAAAGTAACTGTAAATATTGCCGGCGGCGGCTCGTTTACCGGTATGAACCAGGTTGCATCAGGCGCAGTAAATATCGGCAATTCTGATATAGCGCTCACTCCTGAATATAGGGATAAAGGTCTTGTCGATTTCAAAGTAGTTGTACTGCCCTTTGTATTCATCACGAACCCAGATGTAACTGTTGACAGCTTAAGCCATCAGCAATATGTAGATATCTTAACCGGTAAAATTACTAACTGGAAAGAAGTTGGTGGTAAAGATCAGAAAATTACCATTATCCATCGTGCTAAATCTTCCGGGTCCCGCGCAACAATTGCTGATGTCGTTCTCAACGGCGCTTCGTTTACCGATGCAGCAGTAATTCAAGATTCTAACGGCGCGGTTAAAACTGCTATTGCCAGCACCCCTGGCGCAATAGGTTATGTTGATGCTGCATATATAGATGGCACTGTAAAAGCGCTTGCTTATAACGGCGTACAATATACTCCCGATGCAGTAATCAGCGGTAAATACCCGGTATATTCTTATGGTCACATGTATACTAAAGGCCAACCGACCGGTGCTGTTAAAGCTTTTATCGATTATGTAATGAGCCCTGAATTCCAAAATGCACATGTTGAAAAAAATAATTTTGTGCCGATAACAAAAATGAAAAAGTAACTTTCATTACCCACAATGAATAAGTCCCGCAGTTATGGCTCTGTCAAACTGATGGGACTTTTTTCATCCTTTAAATTTAACAAAACCTTAACAATCCATTAACAAACGGCTTTGGACAAATAGCTATAATTAAAAAAGATTATAAAACACAAACAAGGAAGTGATTGAAATGGACGCAGCAGTAAAGCACCATCAAAT
>JAAYSF010000081.1 GCA_012523975.1 Veillonellaceae bacterium | reverse complement strand
GCTCCTAACAACTTGGTTCTCTGCTTATGTGAAGTTTTGAGAGAATATCTCAACTTAATCCGGTGGCGATAGCTACGAGGTTCCACCTGTTCCCATACCGAACACAGTAGTTAAGCTCGTAAACGCCAAAAGTACTTGGGTGGAAACGCCCTGGGAGGATAGGAAGTTGCCGGTTAAAAACACCTGCTTTTGTGGGTGTTTTTATTTCAAGTTCATATGGAGTGGTACTCAAGCGGCTGAAGAGGACGGTTTGCTAAATCGTTAGAGGGGGTAACCCCTGCGAGGGTTCAAATCCCTCCCACTCCGCCACAAAAAGGACGGCTATAGACCGAAAGGTTGATAGCCGTCCTTTTTATCTTACCAGAAAGTAATAACTTTTTGGCTATGAAATAAGAACGATATAAGCTTTCGCCCGCGTCTAGAAGGACTTGACGTAGGATAAGTCTTTTCTAATCCTATTTTCAACTAAGCTATATTTAGAGAAGATTAATATCCCTTGCAATAGCCTTTGTAATTTCCCGAGCTTTAGGGCCGGTCGCTCCATCATCGGCTAAAATATTGGTTGCTAATACATAATATTTGCCCTCTTTTTCTATAAAGCCAACAAACCAACCTAATATCCACTTACCATCCTGAAGACCTGAGCCAGTCTTTCCTAGCAGCTTGCTTTCGTTGTTAGAAGACAGGGATATATTTTTTAAAACAATTGATCTTACTTCGGGAGGAAGGGGGATTGGTCACAGTATAGCTTATTAAGTAAGTCGACTTGTTCGATGGCGGATATTCTTAAGGAAGATCCAAGCCAAAATGTAGTTAGGCCTCCGGAGATATACTCTTGCATACGCTCTTGGCCAATAAGGGCGGCAAGTTTTTGGAAGTACCATTAATTTTGTAGAACATGTAATCGCTGCTACATACTATGGATATTCCAATATACACCAATTAAGATCAGCCTTCAGTAAGATTATGTTGTATTTTTTTAGCTTGATGTTTTGGCAGAGTAAAGTTTACTGCTTAGTCATTGCCGACACCTTTCTGCCATATACAAGTAGAGGGGTGATTTGGGTGAGGCGTGGCGTTGTGCTGAGAAGTGCTTGGAGAATTGCGAGAGCATACTGGTTTTCCGAAGAAAAGTGGTCAGCATGGCTACTGCTTCTAACCGTTATAGCATTCAATTTAGGGTTGGTATATATAACGGTCCAGATTAATGTCTGGCACTCGTATTTTTATCAAGTCATTCAAGACTATAATTATCCCGGATTTCTAGACGCCGTCATACAATTCGCCATCTTAGCGGCTATTTTTATTGCGGTGCGCGGTATTCAAATATACGTCCGGATGCTTTTACATATCAACTGGCGCCGCTGGCTAACTGACAAGTATTTATCTGAGTGGCTGCGAAAAAAAACCTACTACAGGTTGCAATTAATGGTTGGCGATGCGGCTGATAACCCTGATCAGCGGATTAGTGAAGATATTGAACTTTTCGTTGCGCTTACTCTCAGGCTATCGCTAGATTTGCTTCAGGATGTTGTAACTGTATCCTCATTTGTTGTCATATTGTGGAATTTGTCCGGTGTAATATATCTCGATTTTAATGGTTTTACGCTGCCTATTTATGGCTATTTGGTCTGGGCTGCTTTCTTGTATGCTGGGGTAGGAACATATTTGACAGTAAAAGTCGGCCGCCCCTTAGTACGATTGGAGTACGACCAGCAGCGCTATGAAGCAGATTTTCGTTACAGCCTTATTCGGGTTAGGGATAATGCCGAAAGTATTGCATTATATAGCGGTGAAACTCAGGAAAAAGCTAATTGCTTCAGACATTTTTACAATATAATTTCTAACTACAGGCAGATCATAAATATCCGTAGAAATTTAATGTGGCTAACGACAGGCTATTCGCAAGTTTCCGTGATTTTTTCGATATTAGTGGCTTCGCCTCGCTATTTTTATAGTCAGATCCATTTAGGTCAAATGTTTCAAATTATTGATGCTTATAATCATGTTCAAGTCGGCTTTTCATTTATTATTGATAGCTTCACCCGTCTAGCACAATGGCGAGCAGTTGTAAACCGGCTAAATAATTTTATTTTATTTATGGAAACGGTACGCGCTGATAATTCGTCGTATCAGAGAATGATTGACAAGCATAATATTAATGAGTTAGCTGTCGATACGGTAAATGTTTTTAGGCCGGATGGCTATAATCTTGTAAAAGATATTACCCTAAATATTAAACAGGGTGAACGTATCCTCGTTGCCGGGCCATCAGGCTGCGGCAAAAGCACTTTACTTCGTGCCTTGGCAGGATTATGGCCGTATACTAGTGGTCTTGTGAATATTCCCCGCAATGCGGATATGCTCTTTGTACCGCAGCGCACATATATGCCGATTGATGAACTCCGAAAAGTTCTGATTTATCCCGGCCTAAAACGAGCGGTAAGCGATGCTGAACTGATCGAAATGTTAAAAACTTGTCGTCTTCAGCATTTAACTAATAAGCTAGATGAGTGTCTAGATTGGGGGCAGGCCTTATCGTTAGGAGAACAGCAGCGTATCGCCTTTGTCAGAACCTTCTTAACCCAGCCTAATTGGCTGTTTTTGGACGAGGCAACCTCAGCTCTTGATGAGACTACTGAAGAGATGCTTTATAGTCTTTTAATTAAACTGTTGCCCAAAGCTGCAATTATTAGTGTTGGGCATCGGAACACACTAGTGAAGTATCATGTGAATAAGCTTAGGCTTGATGGGAACGGCGGATGGCAATTGGAAAAGCATATAGATTCTCGCTTCTAGTCGTCTACTGGCGTATGGTATGCCCGAATGGTATAATATACTAGTATAACGAGCTTATGGATGGTGATTATGTGGCTCTAAGCGGTGTATTGAAACTGTGGGGACTAGTTAAAACAGTAAAAAATGATGCATTGCTGCTTTATTATGCTTGGAAGCATCCTGGCACTCCGCCGTTCATTAAAGGGATGCTTGTGGCACTCATGACGTATGTTATCAGCCCGGTTGATGTAATTCCGGATTATTTGCCATTTATCGGAATCGCTGATGATGTTATGCTTATTCCTGCAGCAGTTGTATTCTTAACTAACATGCTCCCGTCCTCGGTTCGTAATGAGTGTGAGGTGGAGAGCTTTAAATGGCGAAAGCGTATGCCATGGATATTTGGAGTATTTATCATCTTTGTAATCGTGTGGCTGGTAATTGCGATAGTAGGACTTGGTCATGTAATTTCTTTTATAAGTTCTTAACCGTGGGGTATTGATCAACCGCCGATATATAGAAAGGACTGCAACATGAATAAAACATTAGTATTAGCTGAAAAACCATCGGTTGGGCGAGATTTAGCCCGAGTTTTAAATTGTAATAAAAAAGGCAATGGCTGGCTCGAGGGTGATAAGTATATCGTCACTTGGGCACTTGGCCATCTAGTGACCTTGGCTGATCCCGAGGAATATGACGATAGATATAAAGCTTGGCGACTAGAAGATTTACCGATGCTGCCGCAAGAATTGAAACTTGTGGTTATCAAGCAAACTGGCCGCCAGTTTAAGGCTGTCAAAGAACAGATGGTACGAAAAGATGTAGGGGAAATAGTTATCGCGACTGATGCTGGCCGCGAAGGTGAGCTTGTCGCTCGTTGGATTATTGAAAAAGCTAATATCCGCAAGCCTATAAAAAGACTGTGGATTTCTTCGGTTACCGACAAGGCAATTAAGGAAGGTTTTAATAAGCTCAGGCCAGGCAAGGATTATGAAAACCTATATGCCTCAGCCGTAGCGCGGGCTGAAGCCGACTGGTTAGTTGGGATAAATGCTACCAGGGCGCTTACCTGTAAGTACAATGCTCAGCTGTCATGCGGCAGAGTCCAAACTCCAACTTTAGCAATTATTGCTCAGCGTGAGCGAGAGATTCAAAACTTCCAGCCCAAACCTTATTACGGTATAACGGCCGAGACAGGAAACGTAAGGTTGATTTGGCAAGACAGCAAGACAAAAGACACCAAGACATTTGATAAAGAAAAGTGCGAAAGTATTATTAGAGCAATAACCAACGCAAAAGCCGAAGTTGTTGCTGTCGAAAAGGCCGCTAAAAAAAGTTATGCGCCGCAGTTGTTTGATCTTACTGAACTGCAACGAGAGGCTAATCGTCTCTTTGGCTATTCAGCCAAAGAGACACTAGGTATTATGCAGAAGCTATATGAGACACATAAGGTTTTAACTTATCCGCGTACCGATTCCCGCTACATTTCTAGTGATATTGTCGATACACTGCCGGAAAGACTAAAAGCCTGCAGTGTTGGACCTTATTCCAAGCTGGCCTTTAAGCTATTACGGTTGCCGCTAAAAGCAAATAAGCATTTTGTTGATAACAGCAAAGTTTCAGACCACCATGCTATTATCCCAACTGAGCAGCCTGTAAATCTTGGCGCATTTAACGATAAAGAGCGAAAAATTTACGATCTGGTTGTTAAGCGTTTCTTAGCGGTGCTGTACCCCCCGTTTGAATATGAGCAGACATCAATAAAAGCTCAAATTCACAATGAAATATTTGTCGCTAAAGGCAAGAGGGTAATAGCTCCCGGTTGGAAGGAAGTCTATAATAATGAGTTCACTGAGGATGAGCAAACTGATGATATTGCAGATCAGACATTGCCAATTATAAATAAGGGCGATATATTAAATGTCACTAAACTATCGCTCACGGAAGGAAAAACTAAACCGCCGGCGCCGTTTAATGAAGGCAGCTTGCTATCGGCTATGGAAAACCCAGTAAAATATATGTCAGGTGAGAGCGAGGCGCTGAAGAAGACGATTGGCGAAACAGGCGGGTTAGGAACGGTGGCAACTCGCGCCGATATTATCGAAAAGTTGTTTAATAGTTTTTTAATCGAAAAAAAGGGTAAGGATGTGCTTATCACGTCCAAAGGAAAACAACTTCTTGAATTAGTGCCGGCAGATCTTAAATCACCCGCTTTAACAGCAGAGTGGGAGCAGCAGTTAAGCGCAATTGCTAAGGGTATAGTTAATAAACATGACTTTATTAATAAAATGCGCGGTTATGCCAGAGCAGTTGTTAATGAGATCAAGAACAGTCAAAGTCAGTTTAAGCACGATAACATTACTAGAACTAAATGTCCGGAATGCGGAAAATATCTGCTTGAGGTTAATGGTAAAAGAGGCAAAATGCTAGTTTGTCAAGATCGGGAGTGCGGCTACCGTAAAGGTGTTGCTAAAGTTACCAATGCCAGATGCCCAAACTGTCATAAAAAACTGGAATTGCGTGGCGAAGGAGAAGGTCAAATTTTTGTATGCAGCTGCGGATACCGAGAAAAGCTTTCGGCTTTTAACGACAGGCGTAAAAAGGAGACGATCGGTAAGGCATCGAAAAGTGATGTGGCTCAGTATATGAAGAAGCAGAAGAAGCAAGATGATCCGTTTAACCCGGCCCTAGCAGAAGCTCTGGCGAAACTAAAGCTAAAATAGCCTAAAAAATATAATATTTTGACTATTGCGTTATTTGATTTTGTATGTTACTATTTAGCTAGGCACCATCCTTATAGCGACTTAGTGGTTAACGGTATTGCAAAGTGGAACGTGTTTCCGGGTAATGCAAGAGGTTCGTGAGTCAAACAAGGGTTGTGTTTTTTGTTTGTAAAGTTCGTTTTAGTGGTTAGTGGTTTGTATTAGCGTCCGAGTAGTTTGTTGTGAAAGAGGCTGTTTCTGATTGTTAAGCTTTGGAACTGCGCTATAAGGATGGTTGTTTAAACTAAGGGGAAGGAACGCCTTCCCCTTAATACTTTTATAAAGGCCGGATAGCTTGCATAAGTGCTATCCGGCCTTTTTTAAACTCACTGGCGGGTTATTATCCGTACTACACGTTCATAAACAAGATAATCCCAAACCCATTTTGTAAAGACGACTATTCTATTTCTGAAGTCAATTAACCGCAGGATATGGACAGTTGGACCAGGTAAGCCAAGCGAAGAAACCTTTAAGCTTAAATTTACCCATACTGACAACGGCAGCATTACGGCCGATGGTAGCCATGTTGCCAACATCTTTATACTCGAATTCCTTAAGGGGGCGGCAATTGATGTAATTTATAATATTGGCAGCCGCGATTTCGGCTTGCTGAATTGCCACCGGCGCAATCATTGGCAGCGGGACATTATTTTGTTTAAAATGCGCAGCATCGCCAATAACAAATACTTCAGGTCGATTGGGAAGTTGCAGATATTCATTAACTATTGCGCGTTGAGCTCTGTCCTTTTCCAAGCTTAGTTTATCAAAGAGCTCAGCGGCACGTACGCCGGCTGCCCAGATAACAGTATAGGCGGGTACAATTTCGCCGCCTTTCAGAAATAGCTGTTTACCGTTGAAATCGGTAACCTGAACGCAAAGTCGGACTTCAACATGTTTGCGAATAAGTGTTTCGATGGTAGCCTCCTGCAAGTCGGCAGGCATTGCCGGCAATAAGCCGTCAGATGCCTCTACCAGCATAATACGAACTTCTTTGAAATTTATTTCATGATATTCCTTGGCTAATACGTAGTAGATAAGCTCAGATAAAGCCCCGGCCGATTCAACACCTGTCGGACCGCCGCCAACTACAACAAAGGTTAAAAGGGCGCGGCGTTTATCGGCGTCGTTTTCGTGTGAGGCAAGCTCAAACATCTTGAGCACATGATTACGGATAGTCACAGCTTCATCTAAGGTCTTCATAGCAAAAGCATTCTCGGCTATAGAGTTCATACCGAAATAATTTGTCATGCCGCCTGTTGCCAGTACTAGATAATCATAACTAATTTCGCCGCTATCAGTTACTATACATTTATTATCAAAATTAACATCAGCTACTTCTGCCATGCGGAACTCGACATTCTTCTGATCGCGCAGCATTGCCCTTACGGGGTACGCGATATCATCAACAGACAAGCCAGCTGTTGAAACTTGATAAAGTAAAGGCTGAAAAAGATGGTAATTATGTTTATCAATCAAAGTGATGCGAACATCGGCCTTAGCCAGCGCTCGCGCCGCTCGTATGCCGCCAAAGCCGGCGCCGACAATTACAATATGAGGTTTATCAGTCAAATTGGGTGACATAGTGGATTCCCTCCTGCCTATACAGATAATAATTATTGCTTGACATTATTTATTATATTCTAAAATTATAAATTGGCTATGATTTATATCACCAAAGATGATTGATAAATTGAGCATACTAGCCCAAGCTATGTAGAAAAAGCTTAAAAAATAAAGGCTGCGCAATCAGCGCAGCCATCGAAAATTTTATATTATATTTAGGCATGCTGGCGTTTTTTCATAATCGCAGCTCCCATTACGGCGGCAACAACAATAATGTCAACAGCCAAGGCTAGTATCGGAGTGAAATACGTTTTAAGCAGCGGGTCGCCTGTAATCATTCGCCCGGCCGTCCAAGCAAGAATAGCGCCGCCAATATAGATAATAATGGGGAAACGCTCAATTAAGCGAATAAACATAGTGCTGCCCCACACGATGATAGGTACTGTAATAAGCATACCGATAATTACCAAAGTTATGTTGCCATGGGCTACACCTGCAACACCCATAACATTATCAAGTCCCATGACGCCATCGGCGATTACTATTGTTTGGATTGCGGCGCGTAAACTCGATGGCGCTGCAATATTGGTATGTTCCTTTTTCTCGGTCATAAGGTTGTAGGCAATCCAGACTAGCAACAAACCACCGACAATCATTAGCGCCGGAATCCTAAGCAGCCATACTACCACCACTGTGGAGATGGCTCGGATACCAATAGCGCCGAAGGTTCCCCAGAAAATAGCTTTCTTCTGAAGATGTTTCGGTAGATTGCGGGCAGCCATGCCTATAACAATGGCGTTATCGCCGGCTAGAACTAAATCAATAAAGACTATGGCCAATAAACTACTTATAAATCCTGTTGAGATATCCATTTTATCCTCCCATTTTGAATTATAGATAAAAAACTAAAGACCTAGCCTATATTGATAGGCTAGGTCTCACCAGCAATTGTTTGCTAGCAAAGCCGGGATTTTGAATTCCGAGATGACGGCTTTGCTTTTTCAGGTTACTCCCCTTAAACACCTTATCCATTTGTGATTTCAATATAACACAAAATAGAATTTTGTCAAGTAGGAGTAAACTATATTATGGTGCGTAGCCATGCCTAGCAATGTAATTTTAGTTTTAACAATAGGGCGGCGAGAAAGTCAGGTATTTTGTGGTATCACAGGGATTTACCAGGCTGATTTATGCAAACAATATAATAATTCAATTAGAAAGCTTGGTGATATATATGCCTGAGATTCCGGAAATTGAGACGCTGCGATATCAGCTTCAGAATAAAGTTGTAGGAAAAAAGATAACTAACGCAGTAGTTAACAGAGCAAAAGCAACCAACGTAACGGCAGCCAAGTTAACAAGCGTACTTGCCGGGCAGCAAGTTATTTCGGCACGACGGCGGGCTAAGCAGATTATCCTTAGTTTTAGCAACTATTCTTCACTGGTTACTCATTTAATGCTTGAAGGTTATTTACGACTATTCTATGCTGGAGAAGAAATGGATAGACGGCCATCGCTGCTACTACAGTTTGAAAGCGGCGAACAGTTGGGCTTTTTCAAAATAACCCTAGGTTACGTTCATCTTGTAAATACAGATAACTTGTCCGAGATAAAAGAACTTGCTGACCTTGGGCCTGAACCGCTGGACCCGGATTTTACAGTAAGTCATTTCAGACAGCTGCTGGCAAAGCGCAAAGGGATGATAAAACCACTATTAATGGATCAGGCCTTTATGGCTGGGATTGGCAACGTTTACTCAAATGAGATACTGTTTTGCAGCCGTATTAGGCCGGATCGCAAGGTAAAGGACATATCAGCACTAGAACAGGAACGAATTTTTGACTGCATGAAAGATATACTTGAGCGAGCTGTAAAACTAGGGGGTGTATATGAAGAAAAGTTCGCCGCTGATGACGATTTGACGGGCGGGTTTGAGCCCCATCTTCAAGTTGCTTACCGCGCGGACAAACCTTGCTATGTTTGTGGGGGAAAAATCGTTACCAAACGGGTGGGGGGGCGAAATGCCTTTTATTGCCCAATCTGTCAGAGCTAATAAAGAGCCCCCTGCATCGCCGATGCAGGGGGCGGCCGTTCGTCTTTTAGTATCCTTCCGCCGGCTTCAGTTGTTTAAACATGCGAAATATAATAGTTGCCAGCGGCTGCTGATATAAGATTGCAAGGGTCATTGGAATGGCTACGGCCGGTGGAAAATAAGTAAGAGCAATTACCAGACCACAGGCGTTGTTACGAATACCTACATTAAACACCATGGTTAGCTTCATTTCGTGGGAACGGTCTTTTAGGGCGAATGAACCCAAGTAGCCGACGAAATAGCCGGACGAAACAACAAATAGCGTCACAAGCAAAGTTTTGATAATTGTTGCATTCCAGGCAATTTGCGGCATAACGACAGCAGCATTGATTGCAATGACAAAAAGCAGAGCAATTTTAGATGTTGCGCCGCCGAAACTTTTGGAAAAACGCGAAATACGGCCGTCTGTCCAATCGTGAAGCAGCATACCGGCAATGCTGGGGAGTGTTACCATTAGCATCAATTCCTCAATCATTTTCAGGTAGTCAAGATGAATTGTCTGACCAATGACCAGATGAAGAAATAGTGGCATCACTATAGGGACAATGAGTGTGTCGAGCGTGACGGCAACAAGCGATACCGGAAGATTACCTTTAACTAAGGCAGTCCAAATAACTGAAGTGACGCCGATCGGAATAGACGCACCGATTAAATAGCCTAAGCGAATATAGGGCTCATCCGGGTAAAATATTAGCCCTACTATCCAAGCCGTAAATGGGGTAACCAGATGTACCAATATGAGTACCCATAAGGAAATCCAGGGTCTTAGTAGTACCTTAATGAAATCCTTAAAACTTGTGCTTAGGGCTGTGACAAATGTCATATAGGCAAATAGCGCAATAACGACAGCGCGTAAAAAAGACGAGTCAGCAATGTCCACCGAAAAACCGATAAAAAGGCCGGACAGTACGACGATAAACATATTTTTACCTAGCCAGTCATTACACCTGACGAAAAAGTTAAACATAAGTTCCTCCATAGAGTAATTAGCGATGCCGAAAACACCTTTTAATTTTACCACGTGATTACGGGCTTTTATAGACTTTACTTTATTATATCCGGCGTGAGGGGTATGTGCTGGTCAGAAAAATATTTAAAAAGATCAAAATCTATGAAATAGCTTGGAAATAGCAGTATTTTTGTCTAAAATGCTGGTAGACGTTAAAAATCTATCATTTCACCACTTCTATATTTTAATGAACTAAAGTAATATAGTAATAGATTAAATGGGGGAGTGGAGAGGTATATGAAAATGAAGAAAATAATGTTGTCAGCCTTAGCCCTAATATTAATCGGTCTTCTGTTGGCCGGTTGCGGCGGTACAGCTCAAAAGAAAATTGTTGTTGGTCTTGATGATAATTTCCCGCCAATGGGATTTAGGGATGACAAAAATAATATCGTCGGCTTTGATATTGACATGGCAAAAGAAGCCTCGAAACGGATGGGTGTTCAAGTCGAATTTAAACCGATTGACTGGAACAGCAAAGAAGTAGAACTAAGCAGCAAGCGCGTTGACATGCTTTGGAACGGTCTTACCATTACAGAAAAGCGCAAAGAAAATATTGCCTTTACCAACGCTTACATGGAAAACCGTCAGATAATCGTTGTAAATTCGAACTCGGCCATAAAAGGCAAAACTGATTTGGCTGGTAAGGTTGTCGGAACGCAGGAAGGCAGCAGTAGTGTTGAAGCTATCGAAAAAGATGCAGCAACTTTGAATTCATTTAAAGAACTGAAGAAATACCCTGATTATGTAGCTGCACTGATGGATCTCAAAAACGGTCGTGTTGAGGCTGTCGTTGTTGACGAAGTTGTTGGACGTTACTATATAGCTAAGAAACCGGGCGAATATGTTATTCTAGCTGATAACTTCGGTTTCGAAGAATATGGTGTCGGGCTAAGAAAAGATGACAAAGAACTTCTTACTAAGCTTCAGAAGGCACTTGATGATATGAAGAAAGACGGCACTTCGGCCAAGATTTCCAAGCAATGGTTTGGCGAAGATATCGTGAAATAGCGGCAATAGCTTTGTCTAGCCAATGGTTCCTAACCATTGGCTTTTCAATTGTTTCACTGTATAATAAGCTGTAGGCCTAATTGTGGTTTTTTAAATTTTGCAATAAGTGGAAGCTTAGATAGGGGAGAATCTTATGGAATACATTTTGGGAATACTGGGTCCAATGCTGGACGGCACGGTAGTTACGCTGCAGATGTTTTTCGTGACTATTGTGTTGTCACTGCCGCTAGGGTTATTACTGTCTTTGGCCCGCATTTCCAGATTTAAGGCGCTACGCGACGTTGTCGGGGTATACATCTGGCTGTTCAGGGGCACACCGCTTATGCTTCAGCTTTTATTTGTGTACTTTGGTTTACCGCTGGTACCGTATATTGGTGTTAAGCTGGACGATTTTCCAGCGGCAGTATTTGCTTTTGTTTTAAATTACGCGGCTTATTTTGCCGAGATCTTCCGCGCCGGAATTCAATCAATTGACCGTGGACAATATGAAGGCGCAAAAGTTCTTGGTATGAGCTATATCCAGACTATGCGGCGAATTATACTGCCGCAAGTAATAAAACGGGTACTGCCGCCGGTAAGTAATGAAACAATTACCTTAGTTAAGGATACATCATTGATCTATGTTTTGGCGATGAACGATTTGCTCAGAACCACGCGGGCTATCGTTCAGCGTGACTTTAATACAACACCGTTTTTAGTAGCCGCGGTATTTTATCTTTTAATGACACTGGTATTAACTTGGGGTTTCCAAAAACTCGAAAAGAAATATGCGGTATATGATGAGTAGGGGTAGCGTTATGAAAATGATTAGTTTGAAAGATATCCATAAGAGTTTTCAAAAATTAGAAGTGCTCAAGGGCATTTCTTTGGAGGTAACCAAGGGAGAAGTAATTGCAATTATCGGGCCTTCAGGTTCGGGTAAGAGCACACTGTTGCGCTGTCTCAACCGTTTGGAAACCATCGACAGCGGCAGTATTGAAATTGAAGGCGAAGTACTAGCCTCAACTGGTCCCGATGGCAAAAGCCAGTACGTTGCGGAACCGGAAGCTAGACGGATTTGCCGTAAGATGGGCATGGTTTTCCAGTCATTTAATTTATTTCCTCACCTGACGGTGATTGAGAATGTTATCGAAGCCCCGCTGATTGTAAAGGGCGTAAAGCGCGAAGAGATTATCCCGCAGGCCGAGGCGCTGCTTAACAAGGTGGGACTTTTAGATAAGCGCGACAGCTATCCTTCCCGGCTATCCGGCGGTCAGAAACAGCGTGTGGCCATTGCTAGGGCTCTTGCGATGGCGCCTGATATAATGCTATTTGACGAACCGACTTCGGCCCTTGATCCTGAGCTGACCGGAGAAGTGTTAAAGGCTATGCGGCAATTAGCTGAGGAGCATATGACGATGCTTGTTGTAACGCACGAAATGGCCTTCGCCCGCGAAGTTGCCAATCATGTTATCTTTATGGATAAAGGTGAAATAGTCGAGCAGGGGCCGCCAGAAGATATTTTCAATCGCCCGGCACATCCTAGAACTAAAGCATTTTTATCGAATGTTTTCCAAAGCTGATACTTACAGCCAGGAATAAATAACCGAGATTGCCGCAGAGCGCTTGTTCTGATACGGCGATCTCATTTTTCTTATTAGGATCAAAAGCGGAGTGAAATAATGCAGAAATTACCGATTGATGATGTGTTGGATAAGCTGAAAGACGGATTATCAGTTCAGTCAAATGCTGTGCTGATTGCTGCGCCGGGAGCTGGCAAGACAACAAGAGTACCGTTGGCGCTGTTGGCTGAGGCTTGGCTTAAGGGGCAAAAGATTATAATGCTTGAACCTCGCCGGCTTGCTGCACGGTCGGCTGCCGGCTATATGGCAAAGCTGCTGGGCGAAAAAGTCGGAGAGACGGTCGGATACCGGGTTAGATTAGACAGCCGGGTTGGCCCCGCGACACGCATTGAGGTAGTAACCGAGGGCATACTGACAAGAATGATGCAAACCGATCCGTCACTTGATAATGTCGGCGCAGTCATCTTCGATGAATTCCATGAACGGAATCTTCACGCTGATGTGGGTTTGGCGCTTTGTCTGGAGGCGCAAAGTGTATTGCGGCCTGATTTGCGGATAATTATTATGTCGGCGACACTTAATGCTCAGCCGGTTGCCGAGTTGTTAGGGAATGCTCCCGTTATAGTCAGTTCGGGAAGGGAGTTTGCTGTCGAGACCATATACTTAGACCGACCGGTTCTAGGCCGAATTGAACCGGTTATTATCAAAACTATCCTAGAAGCTCTTAGAAATGACAGCGGCGATATTCTGGTTTTCTTGCCGGGGGCAGGTGAAATCCGCAGAGTTGAGCGGCAACTGCGGGAAATGAATTTAGCAGGGGTATCTATAGCACCGCTATATGGCAATTTGCCGCAGGACATGCAGGATAACGCTATAGCCCCGAGCGATGGTGGTTGGCGCAAAGTAGTTTTAGCTACGTCAATAGCCGAAACTAGCCTTACAGTTCAAGGTATAGGAGTAGTGATTGACAGCGGATTGATGCGCATACCGCGGTTTTCGTCGCGGACCGGCATGACGCGGCTTGAGACAATTCAGGTTTCACGAGCTTCGGCCGATCAACGCCGCGGACGCGCCGGCCGCCTTGGCCCCGGGATTTGTTATCGGCTTTTGACTAAGGAGGCTGACTTACGGCTCATTGAATGTCAGCAACCGGAGATTTTAGAGTCAGACTTGGCTCCCTTAGCGCTGGATTTGGCAGCTTGGGGAGTAAATCAGCCTAACGAGTTGGCTTGGCTAAACCCGCCCCCACTAGCTGCGTTTGAACAGGCGCGCACTTTACTGTTTGAACTTGGCGCAATCGATACTGCCGGGAAAATTACGGCACACGGGCGGAAAATGGCAGCATGCGGGGTTCACCCCAGACTGGCCCATATGATTATCAAAGCCGAATCCTTAAATTTAGGAGGTTTGGCTTGTGAAATTGCGGCTCTGCTTGGCGAACGGGATTTATTAGCAGGGTCGCAGCAAGATGTGGATATCAGGCTTCGCCTCGAAATGCTGCATCGTCAAGATACTGCTATTCGGCCGATTATCAAGGCTGAAATAGCCCATTTAAAACAGGTGTTTAGTATAACATCATGCCAAACGCAAGATATTGACGCGTGCGGCTTATTGTTGGCCTTAGCTTATCCGGACAGGATTGCTCAGCGCCGTTCAAACGGGAAATATTTGCTCAGGAATGGGCGCGGTGCGGCTCTTTTAAGTGAGCAAGCACTGTCAGAGGCAGCTTGGCTGGCAATCGCTCAGCTAGATGATCAAGGCAGTGATAGCCGGATTTTTCTCGCTGCGCCGCTTGATGCCGCTGATCTGGTTACTCACTTTCGAGAGCAAATAGAAGTTTGCGATGTAATTGCCTGGGATAGCAGCAGCAAGGCAGTCCGGGCAAGACGATTTCATAAATTAGGGGCGTTGACGATTAAAGAGGAAGCACTGCTTAATCCAGACCCTGAAATGGTAGCAGCGGCTCTTATTTCCGGGATTAAAACGGAGGGGCTTGATATTCTTCCCTGGACGCGCGCAGCTCGCAGTTTGCAGCAGCGGCTTATCTTTATGCATTGCCACGAGCAGGGTTATCCTGATATGACAGATAATGCACTGCTAGATGCAAGTGAGGAGTGGCTGGCTCCTTATCTGTATGGTTTAAGCAGCAAAGCTGATTTAGATAAGCTTAATTTATTTCAGATTTTAGAAAGCAGGCTTAACTGGGAGCAGCGGAATTTGTTGGATGAATACGCGCCTACTCATATTACCGTCCCAAGTGGACAACGGATCCAAGTCGATTATAGCAATTCGGATAGTCCTGTTTTAGCGGTCCGGCTGCAGGAGATGTTTGGCCAAAAAGAAACGCCCCGCATTGCGCGGGGCAGAGTTGCTCTCACAGTGCACCTTTTATCGCCGGCCCATCGGCCGGTCCAGGTGACGCAAGACTTGGCTAATTTTTGGGAAACAACCTATTTTGAAGTAAAGAAAGATCTCGCCGGCCGCTATCCGAAGCACTATTGGCCGGACGATCCGCTAGCTGCTCAGGCCACTCACCGGGCAAAGCCTAAACTACAGTAAATGAAAATTACTCTTCTACAACAGTAACCTTTTTCATTACATCATGAGGCTTAATTTTATCAACTACGTCCATACCTTCGATTACTTTGCCAAAAACAGTATGTACGCCATCGAGGTGAGGCTGCGGTTCATAAACAATGAAGAATTGGCTGCCGCCGGTATTTGGGCCGCGATGGGCCATCGACAAGGAGCCGCGTTCGTGTTTATTAGGGTTGCCTTTAGTTTCGCAGGGGATGGTATAGCCAGGGCCGCCGGTACCGGTGCCGGATGGACAGCCGCCTTGAGCGACAAAGCCCTTGATAACGCGGTGGAAAGTCAGGCCATCATAAAAGCCTTCCTTAATGAGTTTTTCAAAGTTGCCGACAGTAATAGGGGCATCTTTTTCGAACAGTTCAATAACGATTTTGCCAGAGTCCATTTCAATAACTGCTTTTTTCAACGTAATCCCTCATTTCATGGTTCTAGATTCTTTCCAATTATATCATTTATCGTGCCATAAGCAAAATTAGGCAGCAGCTCGGTTGAAAATTTAATTTGCTGCTAGTTTCGATTTGCGTCAAGAGAATCGTCCTAGTGGCAGAGTCACCGCAGCAGTCCTTTGAGGCTAAGAAACCTTTGACATTGCAATGATTTATATTATAATAAGAATGTAGCTGACTGGTTGGTCAGGTGAGCTTGTGAGGCGGCAGATTGTTTAAATGAGTCAGAGGATTATGCCTGACTCATTTTTCATAAAGCCCGGTACCTTTCGGCTATAACAGGAATACTTTAACAGGATGTCAAATAGTATTTAATATTTTGTCGATTACGAATAGAAACGAGTGAAACTATGCCAAAAGTGAATAATGGCTTTGTTTATGCTGTTTTAGTATTTGTGGCTTTTATATGGGGTCTAAATCCGCCCGTCATGAAAATAGGCCTGATGTACATCCCGGCAATGTCATTTAACGCTGCCCGGATGATAGTTGCCCTTCTTGCGGTTTGGACAGCGCTTCTCTATTCGCAGACCTATCGGCCATTTGAGAAGGGCGACTTAAAGAAAGCCTTCTTAGTTGGGGTAGGCGGCTTTTTCTTGTTTCAAATATTTTTGACATTGGGAGTACAGCGAACAACTGCAGGCAATACTTCCTTAGTATTGGCGCTTTTACCTGTAAGTGTCGCTATTATTAATAAAGTATGTAAAATTGAAGAAATAACTAGGCCGATGGCGATAGGGATCCTAGCTAGTATTCTGGGTGTCGTGCTTATTGTGCTTGGCTCAAATAGCAAACTGAGCATAGCCGATAGCCATGTGACCGGAAATTTAATACTATTGCTTGCCCAAGCAACTTATGGTTATTATACTGTTTTTTCAAAAGAACTACTGGCCAAGTACTCAACTTATCAAGTTACCGGTTACGTTATTTTGTTTTCGACGTTCTTTTTCTGTCTGACCTCATTAAATGAAATGTTGCGTTTTAACTGGTCAGAAGTTCCTTTGGCTGGCTGGGCCAGTATTGTTTTTTCTGGCTTATTCCCGTTGGGGATTGGCAACTTTTTGTGGATATGGGGACTGGGCAAAGTCGGCAGCACCAAGGCTTCGCTCTATAATAACCTTTCCCCGGTGTTTGCTGTTGCCGCAGGGTACTTAATGCTGGGTGAAACCTTCGGTTGGCTGCAGTTCGCCGGCGCTATTGTTATTTTTGCCGGTCTTTATATGACCCGGGTAGGGAAAGCTATTTCTCAGACTGAAAATACCAGGAGGGATATATCTGATAGTTAACGTACTTAATAAATTTCGTGTACCGCTTATCGGCTTGCTAGTTTGGCTAATCGGGACAGCATCGGCCATTGCTGCAGACTCTCCTTCAACATTTACGCGCAGCTTATTTGACGATATTGAGCCTGTTGACATGACGATTTTTGGTGAACCGCTGGCAACCAAAGAGCAATGTGTGGAACATCTCCTTCGCCGCAATCCTTTTCCATTGTTAACGGTGTCGCCGGAAGAATTAGTTGATTATTTCTACCAAGAGGCTATGCTGGAGGGGATTCGTCCTGATATCGCGTTTGCTCAGGCCCTACATGAGACCGGCTATTTCCGTTACGGCGGTGATGTTATACCAATCCAGAACAACTACAGCGGACTGGGGACGACAGGCGGGGGCGTGAAAGGAGCATGGTTTCCAACTGCGCAAATCGGGGTGCGAGCGCAAATACAGCACTTGCTTGCGTACGCGTCTGACCGGCCTCCAAAGCTGGAGGTTGTTGATCCACGATATGATTTAGTCAAGACGACCGGTAACTTCGGTAAAGCAAATACTTGGACTGACTTAAACGGCAAATGGGCCGTTCCCGGCAAGACCTATGGCCAGATGATATTAACAATCCATCAGAAAATCTTAGAGGAATAAGGAAAGAGGTTGCCCCAAAGCTTTTTAGCTTATGGGACAACCTCTTATAATTAAACAAATAACTTTAAAAGCTACCGTAAGCCGGGTTTTGTTCTAGGGAACATCTATCTCGCATAATACATGCGTCCTAGTCTGGTTGAATTCCCGTTCTAGGATTCCTCTACCAAAATTTGAGTTTCAGGCTTGTGGGGTTTACCCTTGCATCGCTCCGTCGCCGGAACGGATAGTTTCTGTGGCACTTTCAGGCTACTTTTGACTACGAGAGCCAATTTGACCGCCGTCAGGAAACTTAGTTCCTGCCGCAGCTTATTGGGCTGCGCACAAACACTACGATCATCTCAGACCGTGCCTGCCCGGACTTTCCTCTGCAGTAAAACTGCAGCGTTCCCCCGTACACTTTTAAAGTCGTATTTTTGTTGTTGGATATGTTATTATAATAGATAATTAGCAATTTAGCAACTGGTACTTAATACCACAAACATTTTGCGAGAAAGGCGATAAAGAGTGAATATATTTGCGATAGGAGATTTGCATTTATCCGGGACTCCGCCCAAAAAGCCGATGGAAATATTTGGCGACAATTGGATAGGGCACTGGGACAAAATCCGCACCAACTGGCTAAATACTGTTGATGCTCAAGATGTTGTGCTCTTGCTTGGCGACATATCTTGGGGAATGAATTTTGAGGAAGCCAGTGAAGACTTATTGGCCATCGACGCATTGCCTGGCCGTAAAATTTTGCTGAAAGGCAATCATGATTATTGGTGGTCGACTAGCGCTAAAATGCGGCAAAATCTGCCGCCTACCATTACCTTTATCCATAATTCATATGAAGCAGTCAATGATGTTGCTATCTGCGGCAGTCGCGGCTGGACGAATCCCCTTGATAAGATGTTTACAGCTCAAGATGCTAAAGTCTATGAGCGTGAAAAGGGGAGAATAGCAGCATCAATCCAACAGGCCATAAGGGATGGTTACAATCGGATCATTCTTGCTACGCATTACCCGATGATTTATTGGGAGGAAACAGACGGTGAATACGCCAAGAGTTTGGCAGAGTGGGGCGTAGAACACTATATATTCGGACATCTTCATAACGGCGGAATAGGATTAGGACCGACCGGGAATTTTTACGGCGTCCATTATCATTTGGTTTCATGCGACGCGCTTGATTTCCGACTGAAGAAAATCGCCGAGGTTTGAGGTTGTTATAAGTTTTTGATGGTACCGTCTGTGCCGATTATAACTGTCTGGGCGGGAATAGCTTTGCCGCTTGCTGCTACTGCTTCATTAACGGCGTGAGCTATACCGCTACAGCAGGGAACTTCCATGCGGACGACGGTTACGCTTTTGATTTCATGCGAACTCAGGATTTGGGCCAATTTAAAGGAATAATTCTCTTTATCAAACTTTGGACAGCCAATAACAGTAATTCTGTCGCGCATAAAATCAGCATGCATGTTTGCATAGGCGTAGGCTGTGCAGTCAGCAGCCACTAAAAGATGAGCATTGTCAAAATAAGGGGCGCTTACCGGCACAAGCCGCAATTGACACGGCCACTGCCGTAATTCAGACCCATAAGACTCAGCGTTTTGGTGGCTATTATTTGTGGTTCGTTGAATGAGCTTAACGTTGGCTCCGGGACAACCGCAGGGTATTTGTTCGGTTTTGGCGGCAGCCTTAGCGGCGAGGTGTTGTTTTACGGCTTCTTCGTCAAAATCCGGGGCTTCGCGTTCAATGATAGCGAGCGCGCCGGTTGGGCAATCCGGTAAGCAGGCTCCCAGTCCGTCACAGTAAGAATCCGCCACCAGCCTTGCTTTCCCATTAACTAAGTGGAGCGCTCCTTCATGACAGCCTCCAATACATAATCCACAGCCGTTGCACTTTTCTTCATCAATCTCAATAATTTTTCGCAGCATGTTCTCTCTCCTTAAATCTTAGTTATTCTTGGTTATAGCATACAACGTAGACTTTAGATTAGCAGTGATTTGTGTCACAAACCCAAAAAAGGGATTATAATCGCTGGTTTTGGTTTGTCAAGCTTATTTTTGTAAAGGAAAATGCTGTCTTATCCAGAATTAGGGCACAATATACTGATATTATAAATGTCAAGGGGGGATTAGTGATGACTAACCTGGAGATTGTCTATCTTCACCATAGTGGATTTGCGATTAGCACCGAAAACCATCTGCTGGTTTTTGACTACTATAAAGATCCTTCAAAGAGTATGCCAAAGCTGCTTGCCCAAGGGAAAACGGCCTTTGTCTTCAGTTCGCATAGCCATGCCGATCATTTCAATAGTGAAATTGGTAAATGGCAGCAAAAAGTTGCAGCATATTTTATAAGTGATGATATTCATACCGTCGGCGGGCTGAGCGGAGTAGCGCCCAATAAAATTATTTATATGAAGCCTTACGAAACGGCTGAACAGCAGGCGATAAAGGTCGTTACTTACGGCTCTACCGACCAAGGCGTATCTTTCTTGGTCGAAGTTGACGGCTGGCGTATATTCCATGCCGGTGATTTAAACTGGTGGCATTGGAAAGAAGATACGCCTGAGAATATTCAGGCTGCTCGAGATGGGTTTGAAAAGGAAATGAAGCTACTTGGGGGTTTAGCACTGGATGTTGCCTTCTTCCCGGTGGATAGCCGGCTCGAGGAATTTTGGGCCATCGGCGCGGAGGAGTTTTGCCGTAAAGTACACGTGAACCAGCTTATTACCATGCATAGCTGCGGAAAAGTATGGCAGCCGCCGGCCGATTTCCCGTCTCTTGGTAAGGCGACAGCAGTATGGTGTCCGGAAACGGATGGGCAAAAGCTGAGTATTGCTATGAATGGGGTTTGATTGGTGGCCGCTTTTACCTACATAATTGAATGCGCTGACGGGACTTTATACACCGGCTGGACTACCGACCTTGAGAATAGAATTGCAGTTCATAACAGCGGAAAAGGCGCTAAGTATACTAGAGGCCGCGGGCCGGTAAAGCTTGTCTATTATGAACAATATGATAATAATAAGACAGCTCAAGTCCGTGAATGCCAGATTAAGAAACTAAAACGGAAAGAGAAAGAAGAGTTAGTTTTGCAGCAGGCTTCCATTCAGCAATATGACAAACAATAAAAGTGCCGCGCTTCGGCTTTATAAAACGAAGCGCGGCACTACGTGAGAAATCAAGAAACGCTCCTGCTAAGCAGGAGCGTTTAAAAATCCTAGTAACGTCTGTTGTTTTGGCTGAAGCAGTCGCTGCAATATACAGGACGGTCACCGCTTGGACGGAAAGGAACTTGAGTTTCTTTACCGCAAGCTGCGCAAACAGCGTCATGCATTTCGCGTTGCGGACGGCTGCCGCCACGACCAAAGCCACCGTTTTGTTGTTTACGAGCGCGTCTGCAATCAGGGCAACGACCAGGTTCGTTAGTGAAACCTTTTTCAGCATAGAAGTCTTGCTCTGAAGCTGAGAATACGAATTCTGCGCCGCAATCACGGCAAGTTAAAGTTTTGTCTTGAGCCATATTAAATAGCCTCCTCAATTGTATTGCCCAAATAGCTAATGGGTAATCGCGCGGTCTTCCCATTCCGGATACAGTTTGAGAAGGACGGATAGCTAACCTCACTGGGTCTATTTACTGGGCCACTTCTAATATACTATTAAACTGTTTGAAAGTAAAGCTGTTTAATAGAATTATAAAAATAATTTTGGTACATCATATAAGATGTGGAATTAGGGGAAATTAATGCTAAATTATAAGGAGGTCTTTATATATGGAAGGCACTAATGAAACAAAACGTGACATGTTGGACAAAGGCGCTGTGCTGCAGCGTGATAAAAAAACATACGCTATCGCGCCCCATATTCCAGGCGGCGTTATCCTAGACTTTAATATTTTACGAAAAATGGTCGATGCGGCCGAGAAATATGGAGCCCAGGCTATGAAAATTACCAGCTCGCAGCGTATTGCTATTGTTGGTATCGAGGAGGATAAAGTTGATCAGGTATGGGACGAACTGGGCATGCCTAAAGGCCATGCTATCGGGCTTTGTGTGCGTAGCATTAGAATCTGCCCGGCTACCCATTTTTGTAAGCGTGCCCAGCAGGATGCTGTCACGCTAGGTTTTGAAATTGATAAAAAGTATCATGGCCTGGATCTGCCCTCTAAATTCAAGATTGGTGTATCAGGCTGCGCCAACTCATGCAGTGAGCCGGCCGTCCGCGATTTGGGCATAATGGGTATGCCTAAAGGCTATACAATTTTTATCGGCGGTAATGCCGGTATTATTCCAAGAATCGGTGACAAGCTGGCTGAAAATGTCCCGCAGGAGCAGGTTCTCCCGATTGTTGATAAGATTTTTGCCTATTATAAGGAGAATGCCAAGGCTTATGAACGCCTGGGCCGAATGATTGATCGGATTGGATTTAAAAAAGTGCAGGAAGATATAATGAGTTAAAAAACTCGGATGGCGTTAGGAATTACCTAGCGCCATTTTCTATTACAGAGGAAATTAAAGTAGGTATTTGGGATAGCTTTGTCAAAATATTAGGCTGAGAGCAGTCGGCAATTTTCGCAGTAATTAGAAAGGCGAGGTACAATGCATGCACAAAAGTCTCAAGGCTATAGTTATCACAGCAATCATTATTTTTCACGGGTTAGCAGCATCAGTTTTAGTTCAGGCACAGCCTTCAGGCGGCGATGAAGTAAAGCGTATCTTAAGTAAAATGACGGTAGAAGAAAAGGTCGGGCAGATAATGCTCGGATTTTTTGAGGGAGCTAGTTTATCGCCAGAACTTAAAGCCAGGATAGTAAACAACAATCTCGGCGGGGTTATTTTGTATAGTTCGGCTGGAAATATCGAAAGTAATGAACAAGTGGCCAGACTGGTTGAAGATATCCAAAAAACTGCGGTGGCGTCCAACAAAAATCCGTTGTTTATATCCATAGACCAAGAAGGAGGGCGAGTTGCCCGTCTTACTGACGGAGCAACGGTATTTCCAGGCAATATGGCGTTAGGCGCAACCGGAGACGAAGAGTTAGCGCGTAAGTCTGCAGCAATAACGGCTCGGGAACTAAGAGCTTTAGGGATAAATCTAAATTTTGCGCCCTCGGTCGATGTAAACAGCAATCCAGCAAATCCTATAATCGGCGTTCGTTCGTTTGGTTCTTCGCCGGAAGATGTTGCGCGCCTAGGCAGCGCAATGCTTGACGGCTACCGCGCGGCAGGCGTAATCGCAACGGCCAAGCACTTTCCGGGACATGGGGATACAAATATTGACTCGCATGTCGGCCTGCCGGTAGTGCTGCATAATATCGGGCATTTAAACAGGGTTGAGTTACTACCGTTTCAGGCGATGATTAAAGCAGGAGTGCCGGCTGTTATGACTGCTCATGTTGTGCTGCCTGCTATAGATGATAGCGGTGTGCCTGCTACGCTGTCGCCAAAGGCGATGAATATGCTTCGCGAGAGGATGGGGTTCGAGGGCATCATATTCACCGACTCAATGAGTATGGGCGCGATTGTTAATAATTACGGCATGGAAGAGGCGGCAATAAGGGCATTTCTTGCAGGAGCTGATGTGCTTCTGTTTGGGGCGGATAGCGGGCATGTTTCACAGGAACAGGATGTTATATATAAGGCATTGCTTCGCGCCGTTCAGGCAGGTCGGATATCCGAAGAAAGGCTGAATCAGTCGGTGAGGCGCATCTTAAAGGCGAAGGCTGAGTATGGTATTCTTGATAATCCATATCCTAACAATAACTATCAAGCTGTTTTGGCAGCGCCTCATCATTTGACGGTTGCCGAAGAGATAGCCGGGGCCAGCCTTACCTTGGTGAAGAATAATAATTTACTCAATCTTGATACAACCAAGCCAGTGCCGATTATTTGGCCGCAGGAATATGAAGCTGAATTGGCGCTGCTCTTAGCTGAGTGCCCTTTTCTGAAGCCAGCCATAATTTCGCTCAAACCTGACGGAGATACTATTAACAAAATATGTGAAACACTCAGCAAAGAGGAGGTCGTGCTTGTAGGTACATATGATATTGACCGCAACCCTGAGTGGGCTAAACTCGTACAAGCTCTTGGTGCCGACAAGGTAATTGCGCTCGCAATGCGCTCGCCCTATGATTTGTTAAAGATTCCGGAGGTAGGGGCTTACATTGCATGCTACAGCGACCGTCCGGTTACTATGAAAGCGTTAGGCAAACTTTTGAAGGGTGAGCTTGAGCCAAGAGGGTATCTGCCAGTTGAATTAACCGGCCTTTATCTGCGCGGCTGGGGGTTAACAAAAACATTTACGAGGTGATAGTATGTACTTTCAAACAGTTGGCAAGGAGAATACTGAAGAAACAGTACGGCTTGCGCTCAAGAAGGCAGCCGAGTACGGCATAAAGGATATTGTGGTGGCCTCTTGCGGCGGCTATACCGCCAAAATGTTGGCGGGCAAGGTTGACAACGTCGTATGCGTCACTCATGCCAACGGGTATGCCGGACCGGGCGAAAGCGATATGCCTGCCGAAGTTCGGCAAGAGCTGATTTCCCAGGGCGTAAAAATGCTAACGACAACTCATGTGCTATCAGGCGCTGAACGCGGTATAAGCCGCAAATTTAGCGGCATTTATCCGGTTGAGATAATGGCCCAAACACTTAGAATGTTTGGGCAGGGTGTAAAGGTCTGTGTTGAGGTTGCCGTAATGGCTTTAGATGCCGGGTTAATTCCTTATGGAAAAGATATAATCGTTATCGGCGGTACTGCACATGGCGCTGATACTGCGGTAGTAATGCAGCCAGCTCATGCTGCTAATATATTTGACAGCTATATTGCTGAGGTTATTTGCAAACCAGGGCGCAAACGATAGTATTAAAGCCGCCTGCTAGATAGCAGGCGGCTTGCTTATTGTGGTTAAAATCTACCAGTTTTGGGTAAAATTCTAGTAAAACAATTCGGATTGAGGTTAAAATGCATTACTGTGACTTTTGTGGCAGAAAAGTTAATAATGGTGTAAAATATTGCCGACACTGCGGGAGGTCACTAACAGATAACTTGAACGATACCCAGCCGCTTCCCGTTATTAACGATACTGTGTTAGTCACCGCGAAAAACCATAAACGAACTCCAAATTTTAATCATAATATCTGGTCGCGGCAAATTCAAAAACTAAGAGTAAAGCGGTATGCAATATTATCTTATTTAGCATCTTTTATAACAACGGTTGGGCTAATATATGTCTTAGTGACCTTTAAAACAGTTGATGAATACCAATTGCTTACAGCGGCTAGCGGCTTTTTATTAGTCGTATACTTCTGGCGCAATGCAGTAAAATAAAGGCTGTTCAAAAGCGTTTTAACTTTTGAACAGCCTTTATTCATTAAAATTATAATAAAATTATTATGCCAGAGCCCAGTTTTGGATAATTGCTATATTTACAAAGCTCGAAACATCTTCGATATCCTTTTGGCGGTCAATAATGGCCCGTTCTGCATGCTTAATATTGGCCAATACGCGCTTATGATCATATATTGCCAGGATTGCTTCAATGTCTGCATCACTTACATTAAACTCCTGCAGCTTCTTTTTGATGATTGTTGACATATAAATTCCTTGTAAACCCCTTTCAGTTATTGTTTTCACAAGTCATAGCAATTCGACATAATAAGAATAACTCCTTCTTTAAAATTCTAGTAATTAATGGATTTATAATCCTGTAAATCACACAATGAAGTTTACATAAAATCAACGAATCTGCAAAGCCTGGAAAGCCTAAGTTGTAAATTTAAAATAACAATTGTGCGCACATAAATCTCCCGGTGATTCGTAATAATAAACATGGAAATGTTTGTCGCATACTATGTGAACGGAGGAGTATTGATAGTGTTTACTAGCTGGCTTGTTATGAAATTAATTGATCCGATGGCTGACGAATCGATTAAGAAAGTTTTGACAGAGGATTATAGTGATAATCCGTTTTTATTGGCTACGGTGGCTGAAAAAATGACCTTACGGGCGCTTATCGAGGCATCCATTCGGGCAGAAACCGGCACTGTGCTAGGTCGGCCGCTTGGCAGTCCGGTAGTACTGTCGCCCTGGGAGAAGATTCTTTTAAATCCTAAACAATTATTTGAATTGCCGACTCCGAAAGTTAGCACAATTGATACCAAGACTGTCATAGGGCCGAATGCTAAGAAACCTTTGCAACTCGATATTCCAATAATGATTACCGGCATGTCCTATGGCGGTTCGCTTAGTCTCCAAATGAAAATGGCGTTGGCTAAAGGGGCGTCAATGGCCGGGACTGCAACCAATACCGGCGAGTCAGCGGTAACTCATGAAGAACGCAGTTCAGCCAAATTGTTGATCGGGCAATATCATCGGGGCAGTTGGCTTACAAGTCCAGAGCAGCTTAAACAGCTTGATGCAATCGAGGTTCAGCTTGGTCAGGGAGCCTGGGGAGGAGCGGTAGATGAGCCAATTTCATCTTCGAGTATTGGTGATCACTTAAGAAAAACCTGGCATTTGGAGAAAGGACAGGATACTAAAATCCACGCAAGGATGCCTGGTGTTGAGAGTACCCAGGATATAATAGCTATGGTGGACAAGTTAAAGTCTGAGTACGATGTACCCGTTGGCATTAAAATCGCCGGATCAGACTATATCGAATATGAATTAGCGGTTATTGCCCAAACAAAAGCCGATTTTATTACTATCGATGGCTCCGAGGGCGGGACGTCAAGCGCGCCGCCGACACTGGAGGATCATGTCGGTCTTCCTACGCTCCATAGCTTGGTCAGGGCGGTAAATTGGTTAACAGAAAAAGGTATTCGTGATAAATTCAGCCTGATTATTGTCGGTGGTCTGGCAACACCAGGACATTTTTTAAAGGCTTTAGCGTTAGGTGCTGATGCCGTTTATATCGGGACAATTGCTTTAATGGCAGCGATGCAAAGCCAGGTAGTAAAAACTTCACCACAGGCACCGCCATCCCAATTAGCGCTATACACCGGCAAAATGAATGATAAGCTAGATATTGAAAAGGCGGCCCTGCATCTTTCTAATTTCCTAAAATCGTGTGTTATGGAAATGCAACTGGCTGTTCAGGCCACTGGTAAAAATGCCATCAAAGATTTAAACCGGTCTGATTTGGTAACAGTAGAAAAAGACATTGCTAACATGGCTCAGATTCGTTACGCTTTTGATCCGAGGCCTGATCAAGATAAAAAATAATTACCCATTCTATGTCTGAGTTGGCATGTTTTTTTGCGAGTATATAGCTATTTTATTAGGAAAAACTATAGGTGGAGCCGATTGCAAAAATTATTGCGGGAGGTATGCCAGATGTCAAAGAACAAAAAGAATCAATCGTCTAAATCACAGTTTGGCACAATGACTGCTCAATTTGATGCAAACCAGGACTACACTAGCTCGAGTCAACCTTCTAGTACGAAAAACCAAAGCGCGCAAAGCAAAAGTCAATTTGGTACGCTTACTGCTAAAGCTGACGCTAATAATGATTACACTAGTTCGAATCAAAGCCAAAATGCTAGCAAAGCTCAACAAAGCAAAAGTCAATTTGGGACTTTAACCGCAAAAGCTGATGCTAATAACGATTACTCCGAATAATTAACCCTAAAAAGCAGGCCTGCCACTATAATGCAGGCCTGCTTTGCTTATGGCCGTGTTAGGCCGATTCACTTTTATTTGTTGAAATTCCTACAACATAATTTAGCAGGAAATACCTAAAATATTAGAGAAGACTTTTTGACGCCGAAGTTCTGAGGAGGGTTTAATGCACAGTAGTCCTAAGTATTGGTTCTTTGCGATCCTTATTCTGCTTGACCTGGGAATAGCATGGCTGGTTTTGTTTTTTCTCAAAAAGCAGTTTCCGTATTATCGCAGCAAAAATGTAGTTTATGCTTATTGGCTTATTACCGTAGGTTCTCTGATTATTGTCACTCTTGGTCGATTTAGTCCGTCGGCCGCGCTGACAGCGGCATTAATGAAGGTAGCCATTGTCTGGCTTATTGGTCAAATAACAGCCCTGATAGCAATGCCACTGATTTATGCAATCGTACGGTTTGCTAAGGATGATGAGCAACAGACCGACGATAAGGAGAGCAATAATATCACGCGGCGTAATTTCCTGCGCGGTATGGTAGCGGCCTTACCACTTAGCACGCTAGGGTTGACAGGTTATGGCGTATTTAGCGGCGGTTCAAAAATAGTTTTGCAGCATCACAGTTTAACTTTGCCGCAGCTGCCAAAATCGCTAAGCGGCTATAAAATTGCTCAGCTTAGTGATACCCACATTGGTCTTTACTTCAGTCTTGAAAAACTCGACAGCGTCCTTAAGACAATTTTAGCTGAAAAACCTGATATGCTTGTAATTACCGGTGATTTAATTGACGAGGTTGCTTTGGCTGAACGGACTTTTGAACGCCTTTCCGCCATAGCTCCGCAAATTCCCGATGGAATATATTTCAGCTGGGGAAATCACGAATATTTTCGCGATATTAACAGGATACGCAGGGCCTTAGAAAATAGCCGCGTGGTGCTGCTGGAAAACAGGGCCATTAAAATAGCAGATGGAGATACTCCTTTCTATTTGGCAGGTGTCGATTATCCCTGGGCTAAAAATGCTGAAATGCAAGTTTCCGAACGGGGTAGGATGATAGGGCAGACAATGGCCGATGTGCCCCATGGTGCTTTTACCATTTTGCTCAGCCATCACCCGGATTTTATTATTAATGCTTTTGATACCGGTATTCCGCTCACTTTGACCGGACATACCCACGGCGGACAAGTAGCATTGTTTGGTCATTCACTTTTGCCGGCCCAATACCGCTATATGCGCGGCATGTATAAACAAGCCGAGATGTACGGTTACGTTCATCTCGGCACTGGCAACTGGCTGCCGTACCGGTTAGGCTGCCCGGCCGAAATAGCCTTTTTCACGCTTTATCCTCAGCAATAATGACACCAGAAGTTTGTACAACAAAAGTAAAGGCGCGCTATTTAGTCGCGCCTTTACTTTTGTTTAACCGAAAGAAATATAGAATAAGCCTGGTAATACTAAACTAGGCGGATAATAGCATAATCTAATACTGTTCGGGAAGGTTATTAACTGCCAGTATCACAATAATATTTGTATGTATTCAGAGTTCTCATAAAGGGGGGGACTAATGGGTAATAAGTTTTTTACCTTTTTCAGCATATTTCTCGTTGTATACGGGGGAGCTAACTACTATATAGGCCTAAGGTTTTTTCAAACCTTAAATAGCATTATATCTATTAGTCCAATCTTATACTGGATAATATATGGCCTGTTTGCCGTTACCCCGGCTATTAGCCGCTGGACCAGCAGCTATTTAAAAGGGCGAGTCAGCGTAACGCTTAATGTAATAAGCGGTTATTGGCTGGGTATTACTTATTATGGATTTTTTATTTGGCTATTGGCCGACGTTATTAGATTGGCGGGATATGGACTGGGCATTTTTCCTGCGGGGATTTCTTCAAATCCGCAGTTTTGGGGAGCGACCGTTTCTTGCCTGCTTGTCACCCTTATGGTCTGGGGGTCGTATAACGCGCGGCGGCCCGTAGTAAAACATTATAAAATCTGCATATCTAAACCGGCTTGTAGCCTTTCCGGGTTAAAGGCTGTGTTAGTAGCTGATATCCATCTTGGGCCAATAGTAGGCCGGCGGCGACTGGAAAAAATGGTTGCAATGATTAATAACATCAATCCTGACATTATCTTTTTTGCTGGTGATACTATTGATGAGAATGTTGCGTTTTTTGCCGAGCGGGAAATGCCGGGAATTTTACGCAAGCTTAAGCCTAAGTTTGGTGCTTATGCCGTTCTCGGCAATCATGAATATCTTGGCGGTCATGCTAATCTGGTCGTCAATAGTTTGGAACAGTCGGGTCTTACTGTATTGCGGGATAAAATGGTCAAGATAAATAATTGCTTTTATATTGCGGGGCGGGACGATCCTACAGTTAAAGAAATGACAGGAAGGCCGCGGCAGCAACTGGGTGCTGTAATTAAAGATGCTGATTATTTATTGCCGATTATCCTGCTCGATCATCAGCCCTATGATTTAAACATTGCCGAAACTCTGGGGATTGATCTGCTGCTTGCCGGGCATACTCACAGGGGACAATTTTTCCCTAACAGTTTAATAACCAGCCGGGTTTTTGAAGTTGACTGGGGCTATTTAAAAAAAGGCGATATGCAAATAATAGTATCGTGCGGTTTTGGAACATGGGGTCCTCCGATTCGAATTGGCAACAGCCCTGAACTTGTGGAGATAGATATTTCTTTCAGTAGCAAATGATTAACATAACAATGTAGGAGAGATATATGGATAATCCTAATGCTCTTGGTGAAAAGAGTATCGGAAGCTTGCTTTGGGAATTTTCACTGCCGGCTGTCACGGGAATGCTAGTAAGTGCCTTATATAATGTTGTCGACAGTATTTTTGTCGGCAACGGCGTAGGAGAATTGGGACTTGCCGCCGTTACAATCGCTTTCCCGGTTATGTTGGTTCTAATGGCTTTTGGTATGTTAGTCGGCATTGGAGCCACTGCGCAAATCTCCATATCTATTGGTCAGCGAAAAAAAGCGCAGGCCGAGAAGATTTTGGGAAATGCCTTTTCCCTATCGCTTATTATTGCGATAACGTTGACAACAGTTGTGCTGCTATTTTTGGACCCCATTTTAATTTTATTAGGAGCGGAGCAGGCTGTTTTACCATATGCCAGAGAGTTCACGAGAATAATTATCGGCGGTAGTATCTTCTCATTTGTGGGCTTTGGTTTAAATAATATAATCCGAGCCGAGGGCAGCCCTAAGACAGCAATGGCTACAATGTTAATATCGGCAATCCTGAATATTATATTAAATCCGCTGTTTATTTTCGGCCTTAACATGGGCATCGGCGGCTCGGCACTGGCTACAGTAATTTCACAGGCTGTTGCTGCAATATGGGTACTAGCATATTTTATCGGCCCGCGGCGCGGCTATCTCAAATTGCGCTGGTCAAACCTTAAGCTGGATATGGAGATTATCCACACAATTTTTGCAATTGGCTTGTCATCCTTCTTTATGCAGGTAGCCGCCAGTATTGTTGCCGTTCTGTATAATTTTAGTCTTATTAATTATGGCGGTGATATTGCAGTTGCAGCAATGGGAGTTGTAAATAGGGTTTCAGTGTTTATGCTTATGCCGATTTTTGGGATTAGCCAAGGTGTTCAGCCAATTATTGGCTATAACTATGGCGCGGGCAATTACGACAGGGTAATCGAGGCTTTAAAAAAAGCGACAATTGCAGCCACTATGTTTGCGTTCTCGGGCTTTATAATAGTCGAATTATTTAATGCTCAAATAATAGCTATATTTAATCAGAATCAACAGTTAATTGAGATTGGGTCAAACGGTATGAGGGTATTCTTAGCAATGATGCCGATAGTTGGACTTCAGATAGTTGGCTCAACCTACTTTCAGGCAGTTGGCAAAGCCAGACAATCCTTGTTGCTTAGTTTATCACGCCAGGTGCTTTTCCTAATTCCGTTGATAGTCATCTTACCGAGAATGTGGGGACTAAGCGGAATATGGCTAGCCAGCCCGATTGCTGACTTAACCTCAACAGTACTCACAGCAATGCTGTTATTTCGTGAGATACGGGATAACCTTTCGCCAATCGGGAGTCGGGCCTGACAGCCTGGAACATTTTTGCTTCTATCATTTTAAGCAGACATTAAATGCCGCGTTGATTTTCAACGCGGCATTTTTACATAACAAAAGGGAGAGCCGTTTCCGATCTGCTCTCCCTTCTGTCCACCTTTATCCACCCTTTGCCTCTGCTATAGCGTACCATAGCAGTCCCCATAACCAGAATACAACATTTTATGGTAAAGCGCAAGGGTAATAAACGGATTTTTACAAGCTAAGTTAATATAAAAATAAAAGCTGTTGGGCTTTTAGCATATGGGACAGGAAGGAAGAGTTATGTTTAATTTTGTGCTATTGCAGGAATTTCCAGTACGTTGCAGTATTGAATTAATAAAACTGCTAATGAAGGCGTTATTTATTAATTTTCTAAACTTAGCATAAGGCGTGAGGCTTGAAGGAACAGAGGAGGTAATAAAATGAGATTTGTTACTTACCAGGAAAAAGATGTAGACCACGTAGGCTTGTTAACGAAAAATGGCAATGAAATAATTCCGGTTACCGAGGCCGAAAAATGCCTTCTAGGAACATCGATAATTCCGGATACTATGCTAGCGATTATTAATGAAGAAGAACGGGTGCTGCCCGTTATCAAGCGACTGCTAGAAAAGTTTGAAACTAATCCTTGTGCAACCTTAAAAATAAATGATGTCAAGTTACTTGCGCCAATTCCCCGCCCGACAAAAAACATTTTCTGCGTAGGCCTGAATTATCGCGATCATATTAAAGAAACAGCTAAAGCTATAGAGTCCAATGCTCCTAAGTTTCCGGTATTATTCTCTAAGGCTCCTACCGCTGTAACAGGGCCGGACAGCGTTGTTAAAAGCTTTCCGGAGATTGTATCACAGCTGGATTATGAAGTCGAGCTTGGTGTAATTATCGGTAAAAAAGGTCTGGGAATTAAAAAAGCGGCAGCCTATGAGCATGTCTTTGGCTATACTATAATCAATGATGTATCGGCGCGCGATTTGCAATTTCGGCATGGTCAATGGTTATTGGGCAAGAGCTGTGATACCTTTGCCCCAATGGGACCATGTATTGTCCATAAATCTGTCTTATCTAATCCGGAGAAACTTGATATCAAATGCAAAATAAACGGAGAAGTCAGACAAAGCAGTAACACTCAGAATATGATTTTTGATATTCCTACTATTATAGAGACTATTTCATCGGCAACTATCCTGGAACCTGGCGATATTATTGCCACAGGCACTCCATCCGGGGTGGGCCTTGGTTTTAATCCGCCTAAGTACCTTAAGTCAGGGGACGTAATGGAGCTAGAAATAGCCGAGATCGGAGTCCTTAGAAATACTATTGAGTGATAATGCCGGACTTATTCCCATCAGCTAATATTGCCTTGGTTAATATCGAGTTTTCTACTGATGACAGTGCAGTTGCCATACATATACGAGGAGAGCGGGCCATGTCAAGCGGTCGTAGGTTATATTGACAATTTCAAATTATTAGGCTAAACTATTAATGATTCCTAAAGGGGAGTAGCAAGTAAGGGCAGAGTCAACAATCCTGGTAGAAATACTTGGTTCTGCCGTTGGTAGACTTAGGTGTTGACCAATTTGCGAGACCTTTAGTATGATTTGTCATACTAAGGTCTCGTTTTGTTTTATTAGGGCATATAGATTATTTAGGTAACCATGGCAGTAAGGAGGTTTGGTTTTTGGAACAAATCGTTGATTTGCTTGGACAGTATGGTTTGATTGGCCTGATAATTATTTCTTTTACCGAGTCATTTATATCTCCGATACTGCCTGATATATTGCTTATTCCAATGGCGCTAGCTGAGCCTGAAAAGGCGATATATTACTCTGCGGTTGCAACAGGGGCTTCTATTTTAGGAGGTCTTGTTGGCTACTTAGCCGGAAGGCGCTTTGGACTCCCTATAATACAGAAATTTGTACCGCAAAAACATGTCGACAGAATCCAGCATTGGGTGACTAACTACGGGGTCTGGGCCATATTATTAGCATCGTTAGCGCCAATTCCTTTTAAATTTGTCAGCATTAGTGCCGGAGTTTTTAGACTGAACATGACCTTATTTCTATTTGCAGCAACGTTAGGCCGGGCTAAACGATTTTTACTCGAAGGAGTACTTATTTATTATTATGGTCTGTATGCGATGGAGCTACTGAAAGAATTTTCAGATACCACACTAATTGCGACCGGCGTAATCGCAGTTATAATATGGATTGCCGTAAAAAGAAAACGGAATAAAGTTAAAGTACGGGAAAACTAATGCAAAGGCCGTCTAAAAGCAGCAACGCTTTTTAGACGGCCTTTTGCTAAATAAATCAGTAGTTAGACAAATAAATTTAAAGCAGCGGATATAACTCGGTGTTCTCTTTTTCAATCCGCGTTGCCAATGCTGCTGCTACTAGCTTAGTTTGCTGCAAAAAGCTAGCCGGATTGGCGCTTATCTCCCTGGCATTCATGTACTTTGTCTTATACGAATCAAAGGTTTTGGCTAAGTCACCCATTTCATCGGCAAATTGACGGCTTAGGCTTTGAACTTTTGGATTGGCATGGTTTAGCAAAGCCGGATATACAAATTTATCTTCAGTCGTCATATGAATTTTTATTTTGCCGGCTAACTGACCAAGTAATAACGATGTTGAAAATGCATTAGCTTCGATTTGCTGGGAAGTAGTAAAGGCGTTTATTTTACCGATTAGCTCTAAAATTTCGTTGTGCTGCCGAAGCAAGTTTTTCACATCAGCCATGTTATCATCTCCTAGTAATTTTTGTTTTTACTATATCCTATTTACTGGGACATGACTGTGTTTCATATCACACATAGCTAATGTTATCTAGCCTCCAAAGCTTTGGCAACTGCTGCTTTGGCCAGCAAGAGAGTCGAATCAAAGGTTTGGTAATCTCCCTTGAGGTAGGGAAAGAGGAGGGGAACCTCGGTGCAGCCGCCAATAAAAGCTTTAACGCCTGCGGCAGCGTACTTGTCAAGCAATTGGGAAAATTGGTTATGCTGGCCGATTTGGCCGGCTTTGACTTGAATGATAGCTTGGTCAACAATAGTCTGGTCGGACTCTTCAGGGACAAGGAGCTCCATACCCTGGGCCGAAAAAGCATCCTGATACATTTTTGTTTTCACTGTTCCGTCAGTTGCCAACAGCATTATTCTTCCGGATAGATCATGATGCTCAGCTTTAATCTGAGTCGCAGCGTTTTGGATTATATGTAATAGCGGAACTTTAACGGCTGCTTGAATTTCTCCATGCCAGTAATGCGCTGTATTACAGGGCATAATTATAAATGTTGCGCCGGCATTTTCTAAAAGTTTGGCAGATTCAAGCAGATGGGTGAGCGGACTTTCCGTTCCCCGTAAAATTGCATCGGCCCGTGAAGGTATTTGAGGATGATTGTCAATTATTATTCTTATATGCTCCTGATCACAATTTGCGGGGGTGAGTTGAATGATTTTGGTGAATAAATCAGCTGTTGCCATTGGGCCCATACCGCCGAGAATTCCGATAATAGCCATAATTTCTCCCTCCATATATTAAATTTCACACAAATTATAAGTAACTGCTCTCTTGATAATTATAACATTACCAACTCAAAGCGAACAATCAAAGAGAGTCTGAGCACTGAATATATCAAGCAGGATTTTCATGCAAGGTGCAGAACAAAACACAATATGAGCGAATCGGACAGCAATTTATATATGATAGGTGAAAATGTGAATAACAACGAAGTTCCGCAGCAGCTGATAATAGAAAAGGTAAATATGGATGCGATTGATGGATTTTGCCGGGAAATTTATTACTGCGATCCCTATACTGCGATGCATGCCGAACATGTGGCCGATTTGATGGCCGGCCTTGCCACACAGATGTCGATGTCGGCCGAGGAAATAAATCTTGCATATGTAGTCGGAGTTGTTCATGATGTCGGTAAAATCAAAACACCCGAAGCTATACTCACCAAGCCAGCTAGGTTAACTGATGAGGAATATAAAATTATGAAACGTCATTCGATTGACGGGGCAGAGATGCTATCAGCAATTGCCGGTACCGAACCAATTGTGCCGGTAATGCGTCATCACCATGAACGTTATGACGGAAAAGGCTACCCGGATGGGCTTATAGGCAAGGAAATTCCGCTGTTGAGCAGAATGCTGGCAATTTGTGATTCTTTTGACGCAATGACAACCCATCGCTGTTATAAAAGTCCGATGACTTTGCCAGAGAGTTTAATAGAGATAAAGAAATGCGCCGGTTCACAGTTTGACCCTGAGATATGTCAGGCCTTTTTTGAGTTCATTCGTGAAAGATTTGGGTTTGAATTAGATACAGAAACATAGACTATCATATGAACTTTAAATCTGACAGGGGGATTGGTTATGCAGTTTTATTGCTCAACATGCGACAAAAGCTATCCTATTGCCGGTCTGGAATACCGCTGTAAGTGCGGCGGCCTGTTCAAACTCAAAAAGAACAAAGGCGAAGAAGTACCTAAACTTGTTTCATTAGGCGAAGTTACGACGCCGCTGTTAAAGCGGAACTTAAATAATATGGATTTATATCTTAAACTTGACTATATGATGCCGACCGGATCCTACAAAGATCGCGGCGCTTTTACTCTTATCAATAAGCTTAAGGAACTGGGAATAACCGAAGTTGTTGAGGATTCTTCAGGTAATGCCGGAGCTGCCATTGCTGGTTATTGTGCGGCCGCCGGAATCAAGTGCAATATTTATCTGCCGGAAAGTACATCGGCAGGTAAAATAAAGCAGGCTACAGCCTATAAAGCAACTGTTGTTAAAGTTCCCGGCACGCGTGATGATACAGCCAAAGCCATTAAGAAAGCGGCTGAGACTACATATTATGCCTCACATGTATACAATCCGTTGTTCTTTGAAGGTACCAGGTCAATGGCCTATGAACTATATGAACAGATGGGTATTCCGGATTATGTAGTTATTCCGGCAGGTAATGGCACAATGCTGTTGGGGGCTTATATCGGTTTCAAAGAATTGGGTAAGCTGCCTAAAATAATTGCAGTACAGAGCGGGAACTGCGATCCTATCTATCGTAAGTTTAAGAATCATCCCGGTCATCAGTATACCGAGATGGCGGCTGAAGGCATTGCTATTCAGGAGCCAATGCGCATTGACGAGATTATTGAGGCCGTTACCGATAGCGGTGGTGACATTATTACTGTGAATGACGATGAAGTTAAGCTTGCGCAGGCAATGCTCGGTGAAATTGGTATTTATGTAGAAGTTACCTCAGGTGCCGCATTGGCAGGCGCGTTCAAATATTTCAAAGATAGTTATAACAGTGAACTGAAGATTGTTGTACCGCTCACCGGTTCAGGACTTAAAAAATAATCGAACCCCTGCAAGGCAGCTTAATTGCACCTTGCAGGGGTTTTATTTTAGCGGGCATTCGGCGTTTCTTTTTTTTCCAGTCATAAAAAGTATGCAGGTTGCAAAATAATAATAGCGTCGTACCTAAGTAGGTGTATAAAAAAAACTAAAGGATGAATGTAGATGGACGTTCATATTGGTATTCCGCAAGGCCTATTGTACCATGAGTTTGGAAGCCTATGGACGGATTTTTTTGCCAAACTAAATGTTCCGGTAAGTCTTTCAGGCGAGACAACCAGAAAGATTCTTAACCGTGGTACAGTTCTAGCGGTCGATGAGTCATGTTTGCCGCTAAAGGTGTATTTAGGGCATGTTGATGAGCTGCTAGCCAATTGCACCCATATTTTTGTTCCTCACATCGTTCAATATCATCGTAATTTTCATTTTTGCGCCAAGTTCGCCGGGCTGCCTGATATTGTCAAAAATACTTTTGGATTGAGTGCCGATCAAGTAATTTCTCCTATAATTGAAGACAAAACAGCGGCAAGTCAGTTAAAAGCCGTTTATACGGTTTGCCGGGAGCTTGGGCTGCCGGTTTTTTCGGGGCAAATGGCCTTACGTCAGGCGATAAAATGCTGGCAAATATCTAGGAGCAATATGCCTAAGACAGAGGGGGCTAAGATTGCCCTTATTGGACACAGTTATCTTACTAATGATTCATTTTTTTGCCAGGACATTAAAAAATGTCTTGCTAAGCAAGGCAACAAAGTTGTAACGCCTGACGATATACCGGCAGCATTACTATATAAAGAGGCTGAATTAGCTGACCCGGAAGTGTATTGGCAGTTATCAGCCAAGCTTGCTGGGGCGGCGCGGTATTTTTGCCGACAGACTGATGTTGCCGGCATCATTCTGCTTTCAAGCTTTGGCTGCGGACCGGATTCCCTTATTAATGAATACCTTGAATATCACGTACTGCAAAAATGCGGCAAACCTTTTATAGTTCTCAATATAGACGAACATACTGGCAGTGCCGGCGTTGTTACGCGAATAGAGGCCTTCGGGGATCTGGTGAAATGGAGGTTGAAGAGTTGAGGGTAACTTACCCCCATATGGGGTATTTAACCATACCAGTTTCTAAGATGTTGGAAAGTCTTGGTGTAGAAGTGACTGAGGCCCCCCCGATAACGAAACGAACCCTTGAATTAGGTATTCAACATTCACCGGAGGGAGTATGCCTACCTTATAAAGTTACCTTGGGAAATTTCCTGGAAAGCCTTGAGCATGGTGCTGATACTTTCGTTACCATTTGTGGGGCCGGCAAATGCCGCATGGGTTTTTATAATGTTGTTCAAAAAATAAAACTTGCTGAAAGAATTAAGCATAACTTTTATACAATAAACATCGACTCTTTATATAGCGATATATATGGAGTATTAAGAAAATTAGCGCCGCAGGCAGGACGGTTGGCTATAATTCAGAGCATTGCCCTCGCTTTAAAAAAGTTAAAGGCGCTTGATGCGTTAAATAACGCTAAAAACTTTTATGGATCAAGGACTACCCGCCCCGAAACTATTATTGAAATTTGTAGTCTAGGCTCTAGGCAGCTAGCAGATTGTCAAAGTTTAAGTCAAGTAGAAGACGCCAAAAAAGTCATCATAGGTATGATGGAGGCATCTTGTGACAGTTTGGAAAAGAAGCCGCCTAAGATTGCATTGATAGGTGAATTTTATGTTCTATTAGAACCCTATGTTAATTATGGCATTGAAGATTTTCTAATTAAGCAGGGTATTGAAGTCAAAAAATTTGTCTATACCGGCGACTTTATCTATGCTAATACCATTTTGAAAGCGTTGGGACTACATAAAGAAGAAAAAGCTTATCTTAATAGAGCTCAACCGTATTTGAACTATCATGTCGGCGGCGATGGTTTAAAATCGGTCGGCAGCGCGTTGTGGTGCGCCAAAAATGGTTACGATGGCGTGGTCCATATCTACCCGTTCGGGTGTATGCCAGAAGTTGTTGCCCAATATGCATTAAAAAATATTGCTGCTGACTATAAACTGCCGCTTTTAACGTTAAGTATTGACGAACACACCAGTGATATTGGCATTAATACCAGGATGGAGGCGTTTGCTGACTGCATTAAAAGAAAAACATGATTGCCTCACTTTATACAAGATTTACATACCATACCTTTTCTAGAATAGGAAACACTAAACATACTTTCAGTGGAAAAACAGAGGAGGTATAAAACATGTTTTGGTCAGTCATTGTTGGTTTGGCTGCCGGTTGGATAGCCGCGAGAATGTCGCGCGGTGAAAACTCAATATTTTGGGGAAATATTACCATCGGCTTGATGGGATCATTGGTGGGCGGCTTCTTAGTACGCATGTATGTTACCGGCTGGCCGGGCACGCTTTTGGGGATTGTCGCCAGTATTATCGGCGCAGCTGTAGCATTATTTATTTTGAAAATGATTGCCCATAAAAATAAAGGCCGCTACTAATATATATCAACTGCTTGTTCATATCGACATTTCAGTCGCAGGAATTCTGGATTAATTAATCTGGGGGAATTAGTTTTGCCAGCTGTTGTTCAAGCTTAATTAATCGCTGATTAATTTCTGTCAGTACTAAATGTCCAGAGTTTTTGCTCTGGGCATTTTTTTTCTCCGCTTTTTTTTCCTCTTTTGTACCTAGCTCGAAGATATACAGCTCAAAGGCCGAACGTGCCAAATTAAGCCATAAAAGCAGCCGGACGGCTTCGATTTTTGTCATGTGTATCCCCCGTAAAAAAAGGTTGTTATTATAATATGCCGGTTTAACGAAAAAGGGTTTGTTAAACTACATTAAAATAGGGCATTTTAATTTATGACTAACATGATGGGAGGCCAGGTAAATGACATCAACTGACTTGCTTTTTTTTATCCTACCCTTAGTCACTGGTATTGCGGTATTTTTCAGGTCGGGACATAAGTTTTATAGCACAACGACGGTGCTTTTGACGGGGCTGGTAATGGTTGTCTATTTCACTGATATCAAACCGTTTTGGTTGACAATGCTAGCTTATGTCGCTCTTTGGGCGATTATTTTTATTATTCCGAAACGAAGAGTAAACTAAATTTTATCTCCTGAAAGAACTGCGGTTTTCGGGTTATGAAAAAAACCGCCCTTATAGGCGGCAATCAACTATAATTTATTAATAATCGGTTGAATAAAAGGATAATAGTAAGGTTCACCATTAAGTGATTTGACTGTTGCGATGAGTGAGGTCACTACTAGAACAATCCATAAAATTCCCACAATGGGAATTAGAAGTACTCCGACAATAAGCATACATAAGAAGGAGACAACGGCTGACAGTATGAGGATTGCTACGTGGGCTACTAGGGCTTGTTTAGCATGATGGTTTACAAAAGGATCATTTTTACGTAGCATAAAAATAAGCAATGGGGCGACAATAAAACCAAGTCCGCCTAGCAAGTAGGCAATATGCGCAGTAATGGCAAGAACTTTTTGCTCGCCGCTGACAGCTGCCCTCATGAGCTCACCTCCTAGTATTATTATACAATAATTCTGCGCCGGACTCTAGCTGATTTGCTTTATAAGCTTAATAATTTCCGGGAAATATATTAGGCTGAAACCTTGGGGCTAATAATAACTTATGCATGCTTCTTAGAGTTCATTCTCAAGTCTAATTCTGGATTTTTGCTCGGGGTCAGATGTACTTAAATGTAAAATCTCGACAGCGGTAATTTCAGAAAAATATAACGTATATTAGGGGGGTTAATAAAGTTTCCGTATTAAGTGCTTTTGTTTTGGTAAAATTTATGATAGTATTTTGTGTTGAAGTATAGAATCTTGGAGGATAGTGCAATGGATTTGTGGCTAACTGAATTTCAAACGAAAAATTTGGGCATGTCTGCCCGGATTAAGGAGACATTGTTTGCAGGAAAGTCAGAGTTTCAGGAAATAGGATTAGTCGATTCTTGGGAATTTGGCCGAATGCTGGTTCTTGACGGCGTATTTCAAACGTCGATATTTGACGAGTTCGTGTACCATGAAATGATAGCTCATGTTCCGCTGGTTACGCACCCGAATCCCAAAAACGTGCTGGTAATTGGCGGCGGTGATGGCGGTACAATTCGTGAAGTTGTAAAACACCAAACTGTCGAAATCGCTGAAATGGTTGAAATTGATGGAATGGTAGTTGATGTATGCAAAAAGTTTTTACCTGAAATAAGTACTGCCCTTATCAATAATCACCCTAAATTAAGACTAAAAATCGGTGATGGCATTCAGCATATGAAGGAGGCTGAAAATAAGTACGATGTTATCATCGTTGACTGCTCTGATCCTATCGGCCCTGGCGAAGGTTTATTCAGTCATGCTTTTTATCAGGAGGTTTATAAGGCGCTTAAAGAGGACGGTCTCTTTGTGCAGCAGACAGACTCACCGCTGTATAATCAACCATTAATTAAGCGGCTTCATAAAGATGTTACCTCATTATTCCCGATTGCTCGCACGTACTTAGCCCATATTCCGCTTTATCCAGGCGGCATGCACTGTTTCACAATTGGCTCCAAAAAATACGATCCAGTAAAAGTCGATGCTGCAAAATGCTCCGCTATTGAAGGTACTCGCTATTTTAATGAGGAGATTTTCAAAGGCTGTTTTGCCCTTCCCAATTTCGTAAAAGAGTTTCTTAAATAAGAAGAGATAAGAAAGAGCGCGCCGCGGGCGCGCTCTTCTTATTTACACAAGGTTTTCAGGATTCAGACCATTAAGTTCGGATATTACAAACTTACCGTCTTTGCGGATTAATTTGTCGTCAAACCAGATTTCGCCGCCGCCGTACTCAGGATTCTGAATACAGACCAAATCCCAATGGATCGCCGATTTATTGCCGTTGAAGGCCTCATCGTAGGCGCTGCCCGGCGTGAAGTGGAAGCTCCCTTTAATTTTTTCGTCGAATAGCGTGTCTTTCATGGGAGTGTCGATGTGTGGGTTGACGCCGAGGGCAAATTCGCCGATATAGCGGGCGCCGTCGTCAGTGTCGAAGACTTTATTGATTTTATCGGTATGATTGGCAGTAGCCTTGATAATTTTGCCGTCAGCAAATTCTAAGGAAATGTTTTCGTAAGTAACACCTTGATAGACAGCAGGGGTGTTGTAAGAAATATAACCGTTTACTGAGGTGCGGACGGGGGCGGTGTAGACCTCGCCGTCCGGAATATTCCTAAGGCCGGAGCATTTTACGGCAGGTATGTTTTTTATGGAAAAATTAAGATCAGTTCCCGGGCCGATTATCCTAACTTTATCGGTATTTTGCATGAGCTCAATCAAGGGGTCCATGGCTGCTGCCATTTTAGCATAGTCGAGATTGCAAACCTTAAAATAAAAATCCTCAAAGGCCTCAGTGCTCATATTGGCTAACTGGGCCATCGAGCCATTTGGATAACGCATTACGCACCATTTTGTTTTCGGAACACGAATATCGGTATGGACAGGTTTAAGCCATAGCTGCTGGTACATTTGCATTTGCTCGGCGTTTACATCAGACAATTCACTGATATTTTCACTGGCTCTTATGCCGATATAAGCATCCATATCCTGCATAAGGCTAGCTTCCCATTGGCCCATTAATTTCATTTGTTCCCTAGCAGCGCCACGTAAAAGTGAACGCTGCAGACGGTTGTTCTTGAGTGTTATGAATGGAATTGCGCCTGCCTTGTAAGCCTCGTCAATAAGGGCTTGAGCAAGCGGCAGTGCGTCATCAAACATTTCAATTAAGATTTTTTCGCCCGGCTGCAAATCGGTTGAATAACTGATTAGATTTTGGGCAAGGGTAGTTATCCTGGAATCCATAAACAGAGCGCCTCCTAAGATGGTTTTTACTTAATAGTATATTGGACAGAATCAAAAAAAAACCTACTAAAAAATTAATATTCTACTTGCATTCATCATATTTATATAATATAATATCACTTGTCCTTCCTCGATAGCTCAGTTGGTAGAGCAATCGGCTGTTAACCGATCGGTCGTAGGTTCGAGTCCTACTCGAGGAGCCAAAAGTGGCCCGTTGGTCAAGCGGTTAAGACACCGCCCTTTCACGGCGGTATCAAGGGTTCGATTCCCTTACGGGTCACCATATCATGGGTGATTAGCTCAGCTGGGAGAGCGCCTGCCTTACAAGCAGGAT
>JAAYSF010000080.1 GCA_012523975.1 Veillonellaceae bacterium | reverse complement strand
TTAATGTCGGTAAGAATACTGATCTGAAGGGTGCGGTCATTAGCAGCGAGGCTACACCGGATAAGAATAAGATTAGTACCGATACGCTGACTTACTCGGATATTGAGAATAAGGCGGAGTACAGCGCCAGCAGCAGTGGCGTCAATCTCAATACCAATAAAGATGCTGAGAAAAAAGATGCAGGTTTAACCCCTGCTATTGGAACAAAAGCATCTGGTGATGCCGACAGTACTACCCATTCAGCTATAGCAGAAGGCACAATTGAAATACGCAGTAATCCGAATCAGGATTTAGGTGGATTAAGCCGGGATACAGCGAATTCCCTGAATGCATTAGGTAAGATATTTGACAAAAAGACCGTCGAGGAACAACAGGAACTAGCCAAAGTATTTGGCGAAGTGGCGTTTAAAGTCATAGGAGATTTTGCTGACAGCCAATGGAATAAAGCAAAAACTCCTGAAGAACAAGCCAAATGGGCTGAAGGTGGAGAATATAAAATTGCTCTTCACGCTTTAGCTGGTGGCATCATGTCTGAGCTCGGTGGTGGTAGTTTTGCATCAGGAGCAGTGGGGGCCGGTGCAAGTCAAGCCGTTCAAAATGAGTTATCCAAAATAACAGACCCTGCTATGCGCCAATGGGCGAGTGCTCTAGTCGGTGCAACCGTAGCGCAAATCACTGGCGGTAGCGCGCCGTCCGGTGCAAGTACGGCTGTCAGTGGAATCAAAAATAACGATTATAACCATAGAACCCATCGTGAAGGTGAGATAGTTCATACAAAAGATGGATTCTTCATGGTAATAAACGGAGTTGACACCGCCATCGCACCGCCACCAGAGGGAGTATATTTCTGGGAGCAAGATGCAGATAACCCTGATTATGGATGGGATTATAAAAAAGGAAATGGGACAAGCTCAGTAGATACTTATTTTCCTGGAGTGGTCCAATATCAAACAATTCTTTTTGAATTTAATGGCAAAGCAATAGGAATTGCTATAACGGATGATACTGATGCCCAGAAGAAAGAATTAATCCTTGCAAAAGCACGAGAATGGGCAAGTGGTGTAATTGCACTAGGTTCAGGATATTCTGGTGGTAGCCTTGCGGGGGGAATTGGAACTGGTGTAAGGGCTGCGGAAGAAGCAGCAGCAGTTGCAACGGCAGCTAAAGCTCTAAACGGTATAAAAGTATCCAGCAAAATTGAGAGAAGTGCAGATGAAGTTAATAATTGGTGGAAAATAGAAAAAGGTTACGATAAGCCTCCTTATAAGCCTGGAACTGTTGTACAAGAGGTAGAATTGAAAGAAACAACCACCTTTGTACGTGTTTATGATGATGAAAATTCATTCCAAAAAGGTGGGTGGGTAATGAAAAAAGAAGATATTGCAGGATTAACGCCAGAGCAGATAAGAGATAAATTTGCTCTACCAGAGGTTCCTAAATATATTACAGATGTTACAATCCCTGCTGGCACAAAAGTACGTGTTGGAGAAGCCAACGAAGTAGCTGGATGGGGAAAAGGTGGCGGTACTCAAATCGACCTAGTGGGGCAAAGAGGTATTGGAGAAGAATTCTCTAATCCACGGCCATTAGAATAGGAGTATGAAATGAGAGATTTTAAAATTGATGATAACGTCTTGATAGTAAATGGGAACAAGGTTAAGTTTCAGTTTAAAATTGATAATGTAAAGATTTGTAATAGCTTATATATTGTTCTAGTCGATATTCCATCAAATATCAAAACTACTAACAATGTTTATGCCGTGAATGAGAATGGTCACATAGTATGGCAAGTGCAAGATGTTAACGACGTATATTCATTTAAAAATGATGTTCCTTATGTTGGTACACGTATAACTGAAGATAATTTTATTATTGCCACAAATTACAATGGCGTTACAGTAACTGTAAATTCTGTTGATGGAAAAATTGTAGGGAAAGGTATCACAAAATAATTTGGATTAACCAAGAGAAGAAAAAGAGAGGTCAGCGGACGTAAAAATCCACTGACCTCTCTCTTTATCTCAGGTGTCGTCTGATGAACAAACAGCAACTGGATAATATTTATCTATTGATAAATCGTGAAAATTAAATCTGGTGCATCAGAATGACTTAGACTCATTACTACCACAATGAGGACACATACCTCCATAACCATTACCAGAACAATTAGAACAATAAACACTGCCACATTCCTTACACTTCATCAATGAACCCATACAAGGTGCTTCTTTACCGCAATTAGGACATTTCCTCACATTATCGTACATATTAATAAAACCTCCTTAGTAATAATAATTCTAATATATCACCTTGCGGTGATGACGAAAACGGAGTTTTCGTCGTAGAGGTTCTTTTATGTAAAATATCATGAATCCAGTAAAATCAATAACTCAATCAATCTGACTCATTAAATAATAATCATATTATACAATCAGAGTCACCACAGTGATTAATCGTAAACCAATACAATAAATACTATTAACAGTTGTCCCGGAATAAATCTGGTTCAAACAGTGATAACTACAGACAGTTTACCGTCACAAGTTAATATCTTATAGAATTTATTCTACTGGGTCAAAGATAAAATAATTATCAAAAATGTCTCAATTTCATGTTACACTTTCCCGACTTTGTAATATTTATATATTAAATTAAAAAAACGGAAAATATTTGTTTATAGTACACGCCAAACCCAGTAAATATCAGTATTTTAAACAAATCTGCAGCACCCAATACATTAACAGCCCTATTATTTATTACTACGCACAAAATAACATCAATTACTGCCCCCGGAAAAATATTTTTTTAAAAATCGCCCAAGCCATGTTACACTTTCGTGATTTTGTAATATTTAAATATTAAATTTAAAAATCGGAAAAACAGTTATTTATAGTTATTTATAGTTATTTATAGTTAAACAAACCAAATAATATATAGCATTTTAATAAACAGCACCCGCAAATATTTCTACAGCAAAACATTCAACACACATACCGCCATAAAATAATAATTACTTATGCACTCAAATGCAATTAGAACAGATATACTCGCACAAATAATAAAAATAGAGCACAAGGGGACGGTTCTTGTGTGTTGACGAAACACCCTCTCCATGATAGCTTGGAAGAGGGTGTTAGTTTATGCCAAGAATAGCAAGAAAAAAGAGTAAAAGTGGGATTTATCATGTAATGCTGCGAGGCATCAACAAGCAACTAATATTTGAAGAAGAAGAGGATTGCGAGAAATATTTGCAAGTCTTGGAATTATGCCAGGAAAAAGGCACATTTAAACTTATGGCATATTGTCTAATGGGAAATCACCTACATTTGCTTATTCAAGAAGAAAATGAAAGCCTGGAACAAATCTTCAAGAGAATAGGTGTTCGCTATGTATATTGGTATAATATAAAATATAATCGTACAGGTCATTTGTTTCAGGATAGATTTAAAAGCGAGCCGGTGGACGATGATAGTTATTTCTTGACAGTACTACGATACATACATCAAAATCCCATGAAAGCAGGCATGTGCGAGGAAGGACTGCAATACAAATGGAGCAGCTACCAGGACTATTTATACGGTACTGGTATAACTTATACAGCGTTTGGATTATCGCTATTTCATGAGAACAGCGAAAAAGCCAAAGAGCTTTTTGTAAGCTATATGCAGGAGGAGGAAACGACAAACTGCCTTGACTTTGGATTGGAAAGCAAAAGGATTACAGACAAAGAAGCGCAGGATATCTTGAAAGAAGTATGCGGGGTTCATAGTGTAGCTGAATTTCAGGCTATGGATAAAATAAAAAGAGATGGAAATATAGCATTGCTTAAGAGAAACGGCTTATCAATACGCCAAATTTCAAGGCTTACAGGTATTAGTTTTGCTATTGTCCGCAAGGCATAAAGCACGAGAGAACCGTCCCTTTGTGTCTTTGAAGAAGCAAGAGTACTAATAATGACGGTCTGTAACTTAAAAAATACAATAGATTTGCAACGACTTATTGTCAAACAAAAAATACGTACTTAGGAATGCTTAAGCAGAAGCATAACTTATCAATTCGACAAATAGAAGAGACTTACGGGAATTAATAGGGGAATTGTTTTAAAAGCGTGAGAACGTGTCAACAACCCCGTCCCCTGTAAGATATAGAGCAGAAGGGTTATTCATTTTGGGATAGAAAAACTCCGAACAATCAGTTTCTATGTATAATGAGGAAGAAGGATATGAATGGCCCTGTCCCAGGGAAGA
>JAAYSF010000079.1 GCA_012523975.1 Veillonellaceae bacterium | reverse complement strand
TGGGGAATTTATGGAATTCATGGTACTAACAAGCCATGGTCAATAGGTCAATTTGCCAGCCACGGTTGTATTAGAATGAGAAATAAAGATGTTGAAGAATTGTTTGAATGGGTTCCGGTAGGAACACCCGTCCGCATCGAGGGGCGTAAGGTTAATGTTCAACGTGCATTAAAATATCAAACTACAGGCTCGGATGTAGTAATGTTGCAAATGAAACTTAAAGAGTTAGGGTATCTTAGCACAAGAGCGGATGGAATTTACGGTAAGGTAACTGAGGAAGCAGTCAGCCGTTTTCAAGCAGAACATGGGCTAGAAACGACAGGTGTTGCTAATAAATCTACATTGGATTTATTAGGTATATTAGGTAAGTAGTGCCAAACTTTGATAGCTATGCTTGACTAGATAGTCTTATTACTGTAAACTATTTCTATAATGCCGAATCGTACAACCATTATTAGGTTTAGGCCATGGATATGCAGATGGAGTAAGTACGGGGGAACCGATATAAAAACAGGGGTTAATCCGCTATTGCGGAAGGGTTACTTCTCTTTTCTTCTCTTTGACCCTAACCCGACAGCTAACCTCGGAGGCAGTTTTAAAGAGAGGTGTAACTATTGAAGAAAGTTTCTCTTTTAGCAGCAGTTTTTTTGATATCGCTGCTGTTTACTTCTGTTGCTTCGGCATCAGTAGACTATCCGGTCAAGTTTGGCATGCGCGGGGATAAGGTACAGGCTGTTCAAACCATGCTTAGTGAAAAAGGGTTTTATAGCGGTGCGATTGATGGCATATTTGGAAAATATACATTAGAGGCTGTTAAAGAGTTTCAACGCAGCCAAGGGCTTGTTGCGGACGGTATTGTAGGTTATGATACCTATCAATATTTGTCAAGACCAGGTGCCGAGCCTAGTAGATCGGGTAAGGCTTTGTCAGTTATTGCAACAGCCTATACCGCCTACGATGACGGTACTACCGGTTATACTTATCGTGGCAATAAATTACACAAGGGGCTTGTTGCGGTGGATCCTTCGGTAATTCCGTTGGGTACCCGTTTATACATTCCAGGATATGGACATGCTATCGCCGATGATATTGGCGGTGCTATAAAGGGCAATAAGATTGACTTAGCGTTTGAGAGTCGTAGTGAGGCTCTACAATTCGGTAGACAGAGAATAACGATTTATATTTTAGAATAACAGGCAAATGAGCCTGTTTTCTTTTTTTGAGAATAGCTAACCTAATTTATCGAGGAGGGAGCGTTTTGCAAACTTTTTTTATTTCATCAGGAATATCGAAACTCCCGGTCGCTTTGCATGAACCAATAGGTAAAAATTTAGGGACAGCACTTATTATCTGTCATGGGTTTCGCGGTTCAATGGACGGCGGCGGGCGAGCGGTCAAGTTAGCTAATAGAGCAGCGGCGTTTGGTTATACTGTGATAAGATTTGCTTTTACTCCGGTAAAAGAGCTATCTACACAGATTAGAGAATTAAGCGCTATTGTAGATTATTGCCGGCGTAATATTCTCTCTAAAATTATTCTTCTGGGTCGCAGTATGGGTGGAAGCTGCTCACTGGTTTTTGCTGCGCATGATGAGCGAATTGCGGGACTCTGTTTGTGGGCAACCCCATGTAACTTATATGAAACCTTCCAGTTATCACTGGGGGCCAATTTTCAGCTGTTAGTTGAGGGAAAAACAGTTAAACTTACTGACCAATATGGTAATCTCGTTATTAGGCCAAGTTTCATAGAAGATTTCAAGTTTTACGACCTTTTAGCTTGCGTTAGAAACATAAAGTCTCCAGTCCTTATTATTCACGGAAGTCAGGATGAAGTGGTTCCAATCGAGCAAGCTAAACAGATGTGGAATTATGCCAAAAACCCTAAAAAATTAGTCGTAATTGAAGGTGGCGACCATCAATTTTCAGGACAAGCCGATCTAGCAGCCGACAATGTTATTGAATGGCTCAAGCACAACTTTTCCTAAACAGTATATAATATCACTCCTAGCCTTATACTAATTTCTGTAGAATATAGTTATTATAAGGGGTGTGTAACTATTGAATTTGTCTGCAGATATGCTAGCGCTTGCACTAGCTCTGGTATCAGGAGTATTGATGGCTATTCAGGGATCTTTGAACACGGCATTAAGCAAAGTTATTGGTTTGCTTGAAACAACTTTTGTTGTCCACATTACAGGCACTATTATTTTGGTATTCTTACTCTTTATTTTCAGAATGGGGAAGGGAAACCTGGGAGCGCTGCCCCAAGCACCTTGGTATGCCTATCTAGGTGGGATAATTGGGGTTGGTATTATATATCTGGTAGCTGCAAGCATTCCTAAAGTGGGTGTTGCTAATGCTACGACGGCAATTATAGTGGGGCAGGTTCTTACTGCAGTGGCAATAGATTATTTCGGTGGTTTTGGTTTAGACCGAGTTCCATGCGGAATAAACCAAATAATTGGGTTAGTTTTATTAGCAATAGGAGCTAAATTATTGTTGAGATGATCTAGATTATAAAAAAAATCTGGATCATAGTGTTAACAAAAAAACCAATATGATGTATACTTGTTTTTAGAACTTTCTGGCTAAGGAGGAGAAGCATGGATTTTAACTTGACCCCCGACCAATTAGATCTAAAAACAATGGTGCATGATTTTGTAGCCAAGGAAATCACACCTTATGCTTTGGAGATGGATAAAGAGGGTAAGATGTACCCTGGATTATTACAGAAGATAGACGAGGTAGGTTTATTAAATCTTGTTGTTCCTGAAGAATATGATGGGCCTGGTCTAGATGCTGTTACTATTGGGCTTATGTATGAAGAATTAGGCAAAGGCTGTGCTGGCGTTGCTACAAGTATCGCTGCCAATGCTTTGGCTGGATACCCGGTAGTTCTGGTAGGAAATGACGAACAAAAAAAGAAGTTTTTCTCAGTAATTAATGAAGGTAATCTGGCGGCTTTTGCTTTAACAGAACCTGGTGCCGGATCTGACGCCGGTGCGGTTGCAACAACAGCCATTAAAGACGGGGACGATTACATACTAAATGGCACTAAGTGTTTTATCACTAATGCTGGACTTGCTGAAATATTCGTTATTTTTGCGAACACCCGTAAGTCTGCCGGTATTCGTGGACTCACCGCATTTATTGTAGAACGCGGCACCCCAGGCTTCACCGTGGGTAAAGAAGAAGAGAAGATGGGAATCCGTGCTTCAAACACATGCGAGCTCATCTTAGATAATGTCCGCATTCCTGCAGCTAATCGCCTAGGACGCGAGGGTGAAGGCTTTAAGATTGCTATGAAAACTTTGGATGCTGCTCGCCCATTGGTTGGGGCTGTTTCGGTGGGTATTGCGCAAGCCGCATTCGATACATGCGTTCAATATGCCAAGGAACGTAAGCAATTCGGTAAGCCAATCTCTTCTTTTCAATTAGTTCAAGCGATGATTGCAGACATGGCTATGCAAATTGAGGCATCAAGATTGCTTGTATATAAAGCGTGCTGGTTAAAGGATCAAGGCCTGCCGTTTTCAAAAGAATCGGCATTAGCAAAATGCTTTGCTTCTGACACAGCCATGAAGGTCACAACTGATGCTGTTCAAGTAATGGGTGGTTATGGATATTCAAAAGAATATCTGGCAGAAAAATATATGAGAGATGCAAAGATTATGCAGATTTACGAAGGGACTAACCAAATACAGCGGTTGGTTATTGCAAACAATATTTTATACTAAATAGTATCTACTTGACAGATTATCGTTAACTTAGTATAATATGTTTTGCGTAAGGGGTTATAGCTCAGTTGGTTAGAGCGCTTCGTTGACATCGAAGAGGCCAGCGGTTCGAGTCCGTTTAACCCCACCAGTAAATTCAAGGCTTCGCGGGTTTTTACCCAGCGGGCCTTTTTTTTGTCTAAAGTATCAAGTAATTAAAATCACCAATATCCCTGATAAGAATATTCTAATTAGTAAAAAGCTAAACGTTTAAATTGTAAGAACCAACAACTACGAGAGTCGTTGGTTCTTTTTCGTAATGGGTATTATAGCGCTTGTCACTCAACTGTAATTCTATGATAAGTTTTTTTGCCTTTGCGTATTAATACACTGTTATTTTCAAGCAAGTTGGCGGTTAGAGTGAAGTCCACATCGCTTACTTTAGTTTCTCCGAGATATAAGCCGCCTTGTTGGATAAGCCTGCGGCCTTCGCTTTTTGAAGCTATAATTCCTGCTGAAAAAAGGATATCCAGAAGTTTGGCTCCGATTTCGGAGCGTGAAATTATTGTTGTAGGTACGTTATTAAGAGTACCTGTTCCGCCAAATAACGCTTCAGCCGCTTGCTGCGCTTTATTCGCTTCCTCCTCACCATGAACTAGCTTAGTTACTTCGAAGGCTAAGATCTTTTTGGCTAGGTTAATTTCTTTATCACGAAGTGCACTCAAACGGCGTACCTCATCCATGGGCAGGAATGTGAGCAGGGAGAGGCATTTCTCTACGTCTGCATCGTCCACGTTGCGCCAATACTGATAAAAATCGTAAGGGGAAGTCTTGGCAGGATCTAGCCAAAGTGCGCCTTTTTCTGTTTTGCCCATCTTACGTCCATCGCTGGTTGTAAGCAGGGTAAAGGTCAAGCCATAAGCAGGGCGGCTATCTTTTCGGCGTATTAGGTCAACACCGGCAATAATGTTTGACCACTGATCATCGCCACCAAGTTGCATGATACAGTCATGTTGTCTATTCAATTCTAAAAAGTCATAAGCCTGCATGATCATATAGTTGAATTCGAGGAAGGAAAGTCCCCGTTCCATACGATTCTTAAAGCATTCAGCGGTTAGCATTCTGTTTACCGAAAAATGAGCACCGATGTCACGAAGCATCTGTATATAATTAAGTTTCATGAGCCAGTCTGCGTTATTGACCATTAGCGCTTTGCCATCAGAAAAATCGATAAAACGGCGCATCTGCGCTTTAAAGCAATTAGCGTTGTTATTAATGGTTTCAGCGGTCATCATTTTACGCATATCGCTTTTGCCGCTCGGATCGCCAATCATGGCTGTACCGCCACCTAATAGACAGATTGGGCGATGCCCTGCCCGCTGCATGTGTGCCATAGCCATCATGCCAATGAAGTGTCCAACATGAAGGCTATCAGCTGTCGGATCAAATCCAATATAAAATGTGATTTTTTCTTTAGAGAGCAGGTCCTTAATTTCATCTTCATGCGTTAATTGTTGAATAAATCCTCGTTCTAATAGCGTATCAAACACTGACATTTGTCTTCCTCCTGTTCATTGGATATACAAAATAAAAAATCCGCCCCTAAATAGGGACGGATTTTAAACCCGCGGTACCACCCATGTTGCCTAATCAGCCACTTCATAAGGCTCGCACAGCCTTTAGCCAATAACGGTGGCAACCGGCATCGCCTACTTGAAATCCGTTCAGCTAGCTGTTCTTGGGTGTATTCATCTTAGGGCGCCTGTCAAGTCTCACCAACCCTTGACTCTCTGAAAAAGCGCTGCCTGATTACTCTTCCCAGTCATTACATTTGATATATATATAATATTAATATACTTTGAGAAGCAATGTTTGTCAACATCACGCAGAATGGAGAAAAAGCACTTGTAATAAGAAGAATAGTAAAATATGATGAGTGCTGCATTTTTAAGCAGCACAATATTTCAATTGCTTTGTGTATGTTTTTAGGGCTTAATGTTTGCTATAATTGGTAAATATAGCTACGAAAGTAGCCAATAGACAGGGGCACAATAGTAGAATGAATATGCAAAGGATGTCTTAGATGAAATTACCGCAAGAATTTTTACAGAAGATGCAAGACACTTTAGGTCAGGAGTTTTCTGATTTTTTACAGAGTTATTCAAAACCGCGTACTGCTGGGCTTAGGACAAATCGGCTGAAGATATCTTCTGAAGAATTAGCAAAATTGATTCCTTTTGTTGAAGAAGATATTCCATGGTGCTATGATGGTTTTTATTATAATGAACAAGAAGTACGGCCTGCGAAGCATCCGTATTATTATGCCGGTTTATACTACATTCAAGAACCAAGTGCGATGCTTCCGGCGGAGTTGCTTGATGTTCAAGCGGGAGATATGGTTTTAGACTTGTGTGCGGCGCCAGGGGGGAAATCAGTTCAGCTTGCCGGAAGATTAGGTGATGGTCTGATTGTTGTTAATGATATTAATCCTCAGCGGGCCAAAGTGCTTTTAAAGAATATAGAACGTTACGGGGTAATTAATGCCGTTGTGCTGAATGAAACTCCCGAGCGCATTGCCAGTGTCTTCGGAAAGTTTTTTGATAAAATTCTGGTTGATGCCCCTTGTTCCGGAGAAGGTATGTTTCATAAAGATCCAGATATGGCTAAAGAGTGGAGTGAGCAAGAGGTTCATAAGTATGTTCAATGGCAAGCGGACATATTGAAATTGGTACCTGAGCTCTTACTTCCTGGCGGTGAAATAGTATATTCAACATGTACATTTTCAAGGGAAGAAAACGAAAAGCAAGTTGAGAATTTTGTAATGGCTAATAAGTCTTTTGAAATTATTGAAACACGACGATTATGGCCGCATAGAGTCAAGGGTGAGGGGCATTTTGCGGCTAAAATTAAAAGTCATGAAACTGGGGCAGGTGTCAATCATAAGTATTGCCATAAACAATCGTTGTCTGCTGATGCCCGCCAAGCGCTTGCTGACTTTTCTCAACAAGTGTGGGGAAATAAGGATTTATGGCAGAAGTGGATTCCTGATGGCGGAAATATCATTGAGCGGAGCGGTCATGTACTATGGGAAAAGTCCTGCTTGCCGCCACTCAAAGGATTAAAGGTGCTGCGATCAGGCTGGTTACTTGGTACCGTTGAGAAAGGACGCTTTTATCCCAGTCAGGCCTTTGCTATGGGAATGGACTTAAATGCTGTCAAAGCTGCGGTGCAATGCTTAGAGTTGTCGGCTAAAAGTGAAAGCGATAGATATGCTGTTATAAGATACTTACGCGGCGAGACAATTCAAGAAGAGGGAAAATTATGGCCGAGGGGCTGGCACTTAGTAACAGTTGATGGTTTTCCGCTTGGTTGGGGCAAGGGCGGAGGGTATAGTCTAAAAAATGAGTATCCTCCTGGTTGGCGCTGGCAGGATAGAGATGAAAGGTGAGATATTATGGCGGAAAAGGATCGCCAGAGGTTGGATAAGGTACTTAGTCATATCGGATACGGCTCACGTAAAGAAATAAAGAGAATTGTCAAGGCCGGACGGGTTAGTGTTAATGGAGAGTTTGCGCGACAATCTGACATGCATGTTTCGCCCTATAAGGATAATATTGAGGTTGACGGAAATAAGATAGTATATCGTGAATTTGTATACCTAATGATGAATAAACCGTCGGGGGTTATTTCGGCAACCGAAGATGTTAGGGAAAAAGTTGTTACCGATTTATTAGCGCCCGAATATAAGGTCTTCGAGCCTTTCCCGGTGGGGCGATTAGATAAAGACACCGAGGGGCTACTGCTGCTGACCAATGATGGTAAACTGGCTCATCGCCTGCTTTCTCCGAAAAAGCATGTTCCCAAGACTTACTTTGCGCTGATTGAAGGCGAGGTAACAGCCGAGGATTGCAAGGTTTTTCGCGAAGGAGTTGCTATTGATGACGGGTATGTAACACTACCCAGTGATTTAAGCATTATCTCTAGCGGTACCCGGTCTGAGATTGAAGTAACGATATATGAAGGAAAATTTCATCAAATTAAACGAATGTTTGCTGCAGTGGGGAAGAAAGTTTTATATCTAAAACGCTTATCTATGGGGCCTTTGGAGTTGGACAATCAGCTCGAACTAGGTGATTATCGTGAGTTGAGCGATAATGAATTTGCAGCTATAAACAACTATAATTAGTGTAGAATTAAGTAAAGTTTTTTACTAACGTGATTTTTGTCACAGTAAACTGTGGCTATTCGGGGTATTATAAAAACAGAAAACGAGGAAACGAGGAGGTGGCAATATGTTGCCTAAAGGCGCGAATTTGCAAAAGGTTAGAGATGGGAAAAAGACTTACGCTGTAACGCCACATTTGCCAGGCGGCTTTATTAAGCCCGATCTTATGCGTAAATATGCTGATGTTGCAGAAAAATATGGCGGTATAATGAAATTGACTTCGGCCCAACGTATTATGATCACGGCCCTAAAAGCTGAAGATATTGAAAATGTATGGAAAGAGCTTGACATGACGCCGGCGATGGGATTCGCTAATTGTGTGCGCAGCGTCAAAATTTGCCCAGGCATAGCTTTTTGTAAAAGGGGTAAGCAAGACAGTATTAAACTTGGGATGCAGTTGGATAAACTTTATCATAAAAAGGAAATGCCATCCCGGTTAAAGTTTGGTGTGGCAGGTTGCCCTAACTCTTGTGCGGAAGTCCATATCAAAGACATCGGCTTGTTGGCGACTGACAATGGCTGGGACATATATGTGGGAGGCAGCGCTGGTTCTCATCCCCGGTTGGCAAATCAACTAGTTCAGGATCTGACAGAGGATCAGGCGTTGAAAATAGTAGATATCATTATTAAGTATTATCAAAAGAATGCCGACATTGAGCGCATCGGCCAGTTTATTGACCGGATAGGATTTGAAAAATTTAAAGCCGACGTGCTAGCTGCTTTCTATGGTGAAGTAAGTCAGGAAACCGAGCCCAAAGTGAAACAATCAGAAGCCGGCGCTAAAATAGTTCCTGTGGCGGGCGGATTAACAGAGGGCACGTTGGTGTTTGGCGATAAAATTACGGCAGATAGTGTGATTAGTGATATCATTAGAGTGTATCCACAGACTATACCTGTTTTTAGATCATTAGGGATGGGGTGTTTAGGTTGCCCATCATCAACTGGTGAACCGGTTCATAAAGCGGCTGAAATTCATGGGCAAGATGTCGACGAATTACTGGCTGCTTTGAACAAAGTTATTTAGGAAAAACTCAAGGAGGAACTCAATATGAGCGCATTTCTGGGGCACATACACTACTGGTTATACAATAAAATCAGACGGGTCGTTGAGAGGGAGAACCTAATCTACACAAAGGCTGAACAAAAGTTAGGACCAGCTGTAGATGAAATCCGTCAACAAGTTTGGCAGACTTATGGGGAGCCTTTACCTGATATTGATTTAGCGGAATTAATTGATCAGTCGAATATTCATGGCTGGCTCCAACGGCAGATCAATATAGCTGAAACTCGTGAGGCAACTTTAATTAAAGAGCTATTAGATACCTATGGCGACGAGGCAAAAACAATTATCGAAGAGTCTTTCGAAGAGCACGGTGCTATTTGTGGGCGTCGTGCAAAGGAATCTAATAGTTATAATGCTGCGGGAATAGGCGGGCTGTATAAAGCGTTGAATGACTATTTGCTTAATGGTATGCCTTGTGATCAAAGTGATATGGTGACTGAGAATACATCGTCTAAACTTGTTTGGGAAGGCGAGGTTTGTCTTCAGGAGAGAAATTGGGATAGAGCAGGTGCTGATTTTAAGCTAATGAAGAAATTCTACCAGCGTTGGACGACAAGTTTTGTCGAGAGCCTAAACCCTGGTTTTACGTATCGGCAGACGGCTGATACGCTCACTGGAGATAAAGTCAATCGACATGAATTTTTAGCAAAGTAGTTAGCATGGTAGTAGGAAAATTATAATAAGCCGCGAATAATTTCTTATCACTATATTGTGGTGGGAGCGATTGTTGTGTATAGCTTTCGGTTAGCAGAACAAGAACAAATAATAAAAAAAGACCATGCTAACTTATATTGCGATGGTCAAGCGTTTGCGGGCGCCTTTTATTTAACAAGTGAGCGGTTGGTATTTGTTGGTTACTTGTTAGACATTAATGAAAAGTATATTGAAGATGTTCAGCTAGCGCATATTGCGGACGTAGTACCGGGAAAGACTTTTTACTTTATACCCAATGTTCTTAGTATCACGACTATACGAGATCGCAAATTAAAATTTATCGTAAATGGGCGGAATGAATGGCTGTTGTCCATTAATGAACAATTAAAACTTATTAAATAAAGACGGACGACATAGGCAATCTCCAACGGAGGTTGCCTATTTTGTTTATTTTGGAGAAAGCTAGCGCGACACGGCATGTGAATTCCTGTATGCAAATAAATAAGGGCACATATACTATCTAGGAAAGGAGTGATAGTGTGAAGTTGCTTTCTGTTGGCTTGACGGGAACAACAGATTATATAAGAGCTAGATTGCAGCAGGACTGCTCAGTATTAAGACAAGAAGGATTTCGCGTGGCGATTGATGAGATAAACAAGGGACGTTATACGTTTTTAGGGTGCAATGTCATTGAAGGTGAATTATCTTTCCGCAATTATGAGAAGATAAAGAGCTTACTCAAAGACTATGTAGCCAAACTTTTAGCTGATATAATAATTAGTCGGGAAGAAAAAAAACTGTTAAAGAAAATTATCGATACGAATTACTATTATTTTAATGAGAATGAGCGGTCATTGATTTTTGTTAATGCTCTAGAAATATTAAATACTTGCAGCGGAACATTGGTAGATTTTAACTTAACAGCTCGGCATAGCAAAATTATGACAAAGATCATTCAATATCTTGACAATCATCATGAATTGGTCTTAGAGGGGTTTATGAATTTTCGCCTTAAGGAATATCGAAAGAGGTTAGTTGAAGTAGTAGATATTGCTGTAGACGACTATATGATGGATCTGGAATACAAAGAATTTATACGCGTTTTACGTTATTTTATTGATATCCAGGAACCTAAGATAGAAGAAGTCCATGTTGTTATTGGCCAGTCTGGCAGTTATAAAATTCTCGATACAAGTGGAGATGCAATAAAAAACAATTACTTAGAAAACTTTATAGTGGAAAGTGCCAGTGAAATTAACTATGAAGATTTACTAATCACTTCGCTAATTAGCATAGCACCTTATAATATAATGCTGCATAATCATGACATAAATTCTTCACAGAATGTGGTAGTTACTATTAAGAATGTATTTGAAGGTAGGGTTGCATTATGTGAAGGTTGTCATATATGTAAAGAATTCTGATATGGCAGCTGATTTCTTGACAATGCTGGAAAAATAATATAATATTTTATCAAATGCATGATGTGACAAGTAATGCGGAGGACAAGGCAAAGTTATAATGACGTTGCCAGAGAGAAAATGCCAGAGGCTGAAAGCATTTTTACGTATACGACTATTGTTACCACCTCCAAACTGTTTAGCTGAAATTCAGTAAGCTAAACCGGGAAGATACCCGTTATAACAAATAAGACGGGCCTTAGGCCAATCAGGGTGGAACCGCGGGTAACTCTCGTCCCTATATAGGGATGAGAGTTTATTTTATTTTCACAATCAAACGATAAAGGAGAAATAAGTGTGGGTAGAATTCAAATTGAACTAAAAGATGGCTCACAACGAGAGTTCGAGCAAGGAATATCGTTGGCCGAAGTCGCTGAATCTCTCAGTAGGAGCTTAGCAAAAAGCGCGCTTGCTGCAAAAGTGAATGGACAGCTTGTTGATCTTCGTTATAAATTAAATGAAAACACCAAGGTCGATTTCGTAACTTTTGAAGATCCTGAGGGCAAAGATACGCTGCGGCATAGTGCATCGCATATTTTGGCCCAAGCTGTTCAGCGACTGTATAAAGATACAAAATTAGCAATTGGACCGGCAATCGCTAACGGTTTTTATTATGATTTTGATTCAGTGTACTCTTTTACGCCTGAAGATATTGAAAAGATTCAAAGGGAAATGGAAAGGATTGTAAAAGAGAATTTACCGATTGAACGAGTTGAGGTATCGCGTGAGGAAGCTATAAAGCTTTTTGAAGCAAAAGGCGAGTCTTATAAAGTTGAACTCATTAATGATCTTCCCGCCGATGTCGCCATTTCTCTTTATAAGCAGGGAGAATTTGTAGATTTATGCGCAGGACCGCATGTTCCGTCTACAGGTAAGGTCAAGGCTATAAAACTCCAGAGTTTGGCTGGAGCTTACTGGCGCGGCGATGAAAAACGGAAAATGCTTCAACGTATTTATGGAACGGCTTTTGAGAAAAAGTCGGAGTTAGATGCTTACCTGCAAATGCTTGAAGAGGCAGCCAAACGCGATCACCGTAAATTGGGTCGTGAACTTGATTTGTTCAGTATTCAGGAAGAGGGCCCAGGTTTTCCATTCTTCCATCCGAAAGGTATGGTTATTCGTAATGAGCTGGAGAATTTTTGGCGTAAAATCCATGTTAAATATGGCTATAAGGAAATAAAGACCCCAATTATAATGCATCAGCGGCTATGGCAGCAATCGGGCCACTGGGATCATTATCGCGAGAATATGTATTTTACTAACATCGATGGCGAAGGTTATGCGGTTAAACCGATGAATTGTCCGGGCGGAATTTTGGTGTATCGTACTCAGCATCATAGTTATCGTGACTTGCCGCTTCGCACCGCTGAGCTTGGCTTAGTTCACCGGCATGAGCTTTCAGGTGCTTTGCATGGCTTAATGAGGGTGCGGAGTTTTACTCAAGATGATGCTCATATTTTCATGTTGCCTTCCCAAATTAAAGCTGAGATTCAGAATGTAATTGATTTATTCAATAAAATTTACAGCACTTTTGGGTTGACATACCATGCCGAACTTAGCACCCGTCCTGAGAAGTCGATGGGATCAGACGCTGATTGGGAATTGGCGACTAATGCTCTCAGGGAAGCGCTTGAGGACTGCGGTATGGAATACAAAGTAAATGAAGGCGACGGCGCATTTTATGGTCCTAAAATCGATTTTCATTTACGCGATTCGATTGGTCGGACTTGGCAGTGCGGGACTATCCAATTAGATATGCAGATGCCGGAAAAATTTGACCTTACCTATGTAGGTGAAGACGGTCAAAAACATCGCCCGGTTATGATTCATCGTGTGGCTTACGGCAGTATGGAGCGCTTCATTGGTATCCTCATTGAGCATTATGCCGGAGCGTTTCCGATCTGGCTGGCGCCTGTTCAAGTTAAGATTCTGCCTATTACCGACCGTCATGTTGCCTATGCACGCGAAATTGAGGCGCTTATGAATGACAAGGATATTAGGGTTGAGGTCGATGAGCGCAATGAGAAGATTGGGTATAAGATTAGGGAAGCGCAACTGGAAAAAACACCTTATATCCTAGTCGTTGGTGACAAAGAGGCAGAAGTGCAAAGCGTGGCCGTTCGTAAACGCGGCCAAGGCGAAATAGGCACTCAGCCTGTCAATGAGTTTATTGATAATGTGTTAAATGAAATAATAGCAAAGAAATAAACTTGACTTAGGAAATCTAACATGATATTCTAGATAAGTAAATTATGTTTGAAGTAGAAGCCATCCGCTTCTCACCTTGCAACGCTTTATTGCAGTTAGTAAGGTAGATTGATACCAGTATATCTTATTGGTGGATTGTATGGGTGGCTAAAGCCGCCCATTTTTTTATTGGAATAATTAGGAGGTGAGTCGCAATTAGCAAAGAAAATCTCAGGGTTAACGAAGAAATTCGGGCTAGAGAAGTAAGGGTTACCAGTAGTACAGGCGAACAATTGGGGATTATGACGCTCCGTGATGCGTTGCGTCAAGCGGCCGAACAACAACTGGATTTAGTGGAGGTAGCACCGACCGCTAAGCCGCCTGTGTGTCGTATCATGGACTTTGGAAAATACAAGTACGAGCAGCAGAAACGCGATAAAGAAACTAAGAAAAAGCAAAAAGTCGTAACCGTTAAAGAAGTTAAGCTTCGCCCAAATATTGAGGATCATGATTTCAATGTAAAGAAGAAGAATGCTCAGCGCTTTTTGGAAGATGGAGACAAGGTTAAAGTTACGATTATGTTTCGTGGGCGCGAGTTGTCACATCCGGAACTAGGCAGACAGCTCTTAGTAAAAATGGCTGCTGAACTTAAAGATATGGCAACAGTCGAACGCGAGCCCAAACTTGAAGGTAAAAATATGATAATGATTTTGTCTACTAAGTCGCACAATTAAGAAAGGGGATTCACAATGCCAAAAATTAAAACACGTAGAGCCGCTGCCAAACGCTTTAAAGTAACTGGTGCTGGCGAGTTTAAACGCGCTAAGGCTTTCAAAAGCCATATTCTTGAGAAAAAATCACCAGCCCGGAAGCGTAATCTGCGCAAGGCCGCTCTGGTTAACAAATCCGATTATAAACGCGTAGTAAAGATGCTTCCTTACGCATAACACTTTGTAAACACTAAATAGGGGGTAACAAACATGCCAAGAGTTAAAAAAGGCGTGACTGCACATAGACGTCATAAAAAAATTCTAAAACTTGCTAAGGGCTACAGAGGTGCCAAGAGCAAGCAATTTAAAAAAGCTAACGAAACAGTTATGAAGGCGCTGTATTATGCGCGTCGTGACCGTCGGGCTAAGAAAGGCGATTTCCGTAAACTATGGATTGCCCGTATTAATGCCGCTGCTCGTATCAATGGTATTTCTTATAGCCAACTGATTAATGGCTTGAAAAAGGCTGGCGTTGAGGTTAACCGTAAAATGTTGGCGGATCTTGCTGTTAATGATATGAATGCTTTTGGTAAGCTTGTAGATACCGCAAAAGCACAACTTCAATAAGTTTTAACAAAATTCTAGGAATTATAAAATTCCTAGAATTTTTTTGTATAAAAACCCCGCAATTTGGAAAAGTATTAGGCAATGGATAATATTTAAAAAGTTTCAAATATTAAAACAATGGTAAAGGTTTTTTAAATGCAGCTATAGAATAAAATATCTTAAGCTAAGGTTGCATTTTTTAATAAAGGAGGAGTTCAAGTTGGCTTTAGTAACAATGCGCGAACTACTTCAGGATGCAAGAAAGAGGAAATATGCAGTTGGCGGGTTCAATGTCTTCAATTTCGAAACACTTGGAGCAGTTGTTGAAGTTGCAGAGGAATTAAAAACACCCTTAGTATTGGGTATCCCGGAGCGGTTGTTTAAATTTACGGATGCTGAGGTGTTGAGTGCGGCAATGGTGCGCGCCGCTCAAAGAGCATCTGTGCCTGTTGCTTTGCACTTGGATCATGGGCATACTTATGATGGTGTCATGAAAGCAATTCGTTGGGGTTTTACTTCAGTAATGTTTGATGGGTCAAATTTGCCTTATGAAGAAAACTTAAAACGGACTAAGGAAATTACGCGCATAGCCCATTCTCTCGGTATATCTGTCGAGGGTGAATTGGGCTATGTTGGCTGTTATGAGTGTTTTAAAGATATTAATGACGAAAATATTGTCAAACCGGAAGTAGCGGCTGATTTTGCCCATAAGACAAGAATTGATGCTTTAGCTGTTGCGGTTGGCACTAGCCATGGTGCTTATAAAGGAGATACTAAGCTCAACTTTTCGAGGCTCAGTGAATTAAATGCTAAAATTGATGTTCCGCTGGTTATGCATGGTGGTTCTAGACTTAGCAGGGAGGATTTTCGCAATTCAATTCAGTCTGGTATATCCAAGATAAATATTGCGACAGATATGTCTTTGGCTGCAGTAGAAAAACTTAAGGCAGAGTTAGCGAAGACTTCAAACGGCACAAATTACATTAATCTCATGAGTGCAGTTAAAAGGGGAGTTAAAGATTCAGTCCGAAGATACATGTTAAACTTTGACTGTATCTCAAAAGTGATATAGAAAAAGATGCAACCTGCCTTGCTCCGTATGGTGAGGCGGGTTTTTATTTAGTATAGCTTGCTTTTGTTTAAGGTATAGACAGCCTCGGGTTGAATGATTATAATTTTAATGGTAAATATTATACCGAGGTGAAAATATTGAAAGCAAAGCCTGAGTTTGCTAACTTGCTTGATATATCGCAATGGAAACTTACACCTTATCAAATTCTTGTACTTGGCTTTGCCGGGTTAATTTTTTTTGGCGCTATTTTGTTATCCTTACCGAACGCCTCGGCTACAGTAGAAAGACTTGGATTTATTGATGCACTATTTACTGCAACATCAGCCGTATGTGTAACAGGGCTGGCTGTTGTTGATACCGGTACGCGCTTTTCAATATTTGGGCAAGTTGTTATTCTTTTCTTAATTCAGGCCGGTGGCTTGGGAATAATGACGATGGCGACTCTAATGGCGCTTCTTATGCGTAAAAAGATACAATTGCGTGAGAGGCTGATAATGCAAGAGGCTTTAAATCAGTTAACCGTGGCCGGAATAGTAAGGTTAACTAAATATATAATAAAGGCCACGCTGCTAGTGGAATTTATAGGCGGCACAATACTAGCTATTCATTGGTATGGGGAATTTGGTTTAAAATCAATCTACTTCGGTTATTGGCATGCTATATCTGCTTTTTGCAGTGCCGGATTTGATCTTTTTGGTGATTTCAGAGGTTATACACGTTATGTAGATGATATTACAGTCAATTTGGTTATTACTTCTCTGATTATATTAGGCAGCATTGGATTTACTGTTATTTCGGATGTGGTAGCTAATAGGTCTTTTTCAAGATTCTCATTACATACTAAAATCGTACTTACTGCAACTGGAGTTTTGATTGCTTCAGGGACGCTTGTTATTCTTTTGCTAGAGCTAAACAATCCCGCTACAATCAGCGAGCTTTCCTGGAAGGGTAAATTGCTGGGAAGTTATTTTCAAGCAGTAACACGAACTGCTGGGTTAAATACGTTGAATATAGGGGAACTGACTAATGCGACCTTGCTTTTCCTTATGATACTGATGTTTATAGGAGCTTCGCCAGCGTCTACCGGAGGTGGGATTAAGACAACTACAGTAAGTGTAGTTGTTGCGGCCGTTTGGGCTCATATATCAGGTAAGCAAGATGCGGAGTTGTTTGGCAGAAGGATTTCGCCAAGTAGTGTGTATAAAGCATTTTCACTGGTTTTTATTTCTGTTGCGCTAATTATTTTTTTTACAATGATGATGAGTATTACCGAAAAAGCTGAATTTTTAAATCTTCTATTTGAGGTTGTTTCCGCATTCGGTACTGTTGGCTTATCTACAGGAATTACACCGACATTAACATCGTTAGGAAAGTTATGGCTTATATTTGCTATGTTTGCAGGAAAGGTTGGTCCGGTGACTGTGGCTCTTGCACTGGCATTGCGCAAGAGGAAAGCTGATATTCAATATCCTGAGGGTAGGGTTATCATAGGTTAGGAGAAAAAAGAATGAAAAAGAAAAAACAATTTGCCGTTATAGGCTTAGGGCGTTTCGGTTCAAGTGTCGCTAAAACTCTGCATGATATGGGCTACGAAGTATTGGCAATCGACGATAATGAGGAGCGCGTTCAGGATTTTAGCGATAAGGTTACTCACGTTGTTCAGGCTGATACGACCGACGAAAATTCTTTAAAAGCATTGGGCATACGTAATTTTGACGTAGTAATTGTTGCAATTGGCCAAAACATACAGGCTAATATGCTGACAACGTTACAGTTACAAGAAATGGGTGTTCCATATATTGTTGCTAAGGCGCAAAACGCCTTGCATGGTAAAATGTTAGAAAAGATTGGCGCTGATAGAGTAATTTATCCTGAACGGGATATGGGGCAACGAGTTGCGCACAATCTTGTTTCTACTAATGTTTTAGAATTTATAGCATTGTCGCCGGATATTAGTATGGTCGAAGTTACGGCACCTAAAATACTGACCGGCAAGAGTCTTGCCGAAACTAATCTTCGAGCAAAATATGGGATAAACGTTCTGGCGATTAAACGCAAAGACGAAATTATAGTTCCCCCAGAGCCGTCCGAAAAAATCCTCACTGGAGATATACTAATAGTTGTAGGAGGCAATGAAGGGGTTCAAAGACTGGAGGAACTTGAGTGAGTGAATTCATATCCAGTCCGCATAATCCAATAGTAAAGCTGGTAGCATCGCTTAGACTAAAAAAACGGCGTGATGAAACGGGCTTATTTATTGCCGAGGGAATCCGTCTAGTAGAAGAAGCTTTAGGCTCATGCTGGAAAGCTCATATGTTAATTTACACAAGTGATATAAAAGAAACCCAAAGGTTCCAGGACCTATTAACTAAGCTAGATCCACGAGACTGCCGAATTATTGAGGTTCCAACTAATATTTTTGAACGAATTAGCGAGACAGAACAACCGCAAGGTGTAATGCTATTGATAGACAAACGGTCAAGTAATAAACTAGAACAGCTAATTGACCATGAGAGACCTCTCATTGCGATACTGGACGCAGTGCAAGACCCAGGTAATGTAGGGACTTTGATTCGTACAGCTGATGCAGTTGGCTGCACGGCAGTTATATTGACAAGAGGATGTGCTGATCTATTTTCGGGAAAAACTGTCCGTGCCAGTATGGGATCAATATTTCATTTGCCTGTATATCCGGATATGTCACCAGTTGAAATTGTTGAGTTTATGGAAAGACACAAAATAAAGCTGCTAGCTACATCTCTAGAGTCTTCAGATAATTACTGCAGCGCTGATTTTACCGATCGCGTCGCCATAATATTTGGTAATGAGGGCAATGGTGTCAGCAAAGATTTACTGGAACATTCTTACAAGCGGCTTCACATTCCTATTATTGGAAAGGCTGAGTCGTTAAATGTATCCGCCGCTGCGGCAGTAATTTTATACGAGGCAGTACGGCAGCGAGGCTGGCTGGCTTGTAATTGATTATTTGATATGCTATAATACCACTACGAAGACCGGAATTTCCAAAATTAGTAGGGAGGGCCTGGTCAAATGCTGACCGCAGATTTTTTTTGGAGAATCTTCACGGCTACCGGTTCTGTAGTTGCATATTTAGTTTACAAGCGGTTGATGTTACAATAGTGGTAAATGTCATGACGGAGAGAGTATGTTAGGAAGGGTTTTACAGGGAGGATGCGCCAAGACTGAGAGCCGTCTAAAAACACCTGACAGAAGTTCGCTCCCGAGCATCTGAGCTGAAGAGAAATCTTCTTGTGTAGGCCAGACGTTTTCTGCGTTAAAGAAACTAGAGTACTTATTAGGGTGGTACCGCGGAAGTAAACTTTCGCCCCTTTCGGGGCGAAAGTTTTTTTATTTCACAAGCAAAGTGGGGGGTATATATGGAAGAACAATTAAAATCAACGAAACAAGCTGCTCTGAAAGAATTGGAACAGATATCAGAAATTGATCAACTTGCTGAAATTAGGGTTAAATATCTTGGCAAGAAAGGTCTTATTACAAGTGCCCTACGGGGATTAGGCCAATTAAGCGCTAATGAGCGTCCGCGGATAGGTCAATTAGTTAACGATGTTAGAACCGAATTGGAAGACCGCATAAACGCTAAGCGTGACGAATTAAAAGAGCTTGAGCTAGCTCACAGACTTGCGTCGGAAAAGATTGACGTTACTTTGCCTGGCCGGAAACCGTTATTAGGACACAAACATCCTTTAACACTAACGATGGATCGAATCAAAAATACATTCATGACTATGGGGTTTGAGGTTAAAGAGGGGCCGGAAGTAGAAACCGATTATTATAATTTTGAGGCTTTGAATCTTCCGCAAGATCATCCCGCGCGCGATATGCAGGATTCTTTTTATATAACGGACTCAATATTATTAAGAACGCATACTTCTCCTGTACAAGCTCGGACGATGCAAGCATCAGAGCCAAACAAACCGGTTAGAATGATTGCGCCCGGAAAGGTTTATCGGCGCGATTATGATGCTACGCACTCCCCGATGTTTCATCAGGTAGAAGGGCTTGTAGTCGATAAAAGCATTAGGTTTTCGGATTTAAAGGGAACGTTAGAGTTATTTATTCACGATATATTCGGCAGCAAGGTTGGAGTGCGTTTTAGACCAAGTTTCTTCCCGTTCACTGAGCCCAGTGCAGAAGTAGATATTTCTTGCGTAATATGTGGCGGCCGTGGGTGTAGAGTATGCTCGTCTACAGGCTGGCTGGAGATATTAGGTTCGGGAATGGTTCATCCGAGGGTACTTGAAATGAGCAACTTTGACCCTAACCAAGTAAGCGGCTTTGCTTTCGGCATGGGGGTTGAGCGGATTGCTATGCTTACCTATGGTATCGATGATCTCCGTTTATTTTACGAAAATGATATGCGCTTCTTACGCCAGTTTTAAGGTTATCTAAAGTTCAGAGGGGGATGAAATATGCTCGCGTCGATAAAATGGCTTAAAGATTATGTTGATTTTAAAGAAACACCGGCTGAATTAGCTGAGATGCTTACAATGGCTGGCGTATCTGTTGAGACTATTGAAGATCTAGGGAAAGATATCAATAATGTAGTAACCGGTAAAATCACTTCGATTACACAACATCCAAATGCGGACAAACTTTCGGTATGTGCTGTCGATGTTGGTAAAGAAGTTGTTACTATTGTAACTGGTGCTAAGAATATAAAAGAGAACGACATTATACCGGTTGCTTTAGTCGGAGCATCACTGCCAAATGATGTTAAAATTACGGCAAGTGATTTGCGCGGCATTACCTCGTTTGGCATGATGTGTTCGGCTGTTGAACTTGGTATTGACAGCAAGCTGATTTCTCAAGATGCAAGAGGTGGTATCTATATACTGCCTGAAGATACGGAACTTGGTTTAGACATTAAAGAAGTGCTCGGACTTAATGATATAGTATTTGAATTCGAATTGACTGCCAACCGGGCAGACTGTTTCAGTATGCTTGGTTTGGCTAGAGAAATTGCCGTATTAACTGGCGGCATCTTAAAGAAGCCAATGGTTAATGTTCGAGAGGCTGATGAGACAAAAGCAAGCAGCTTGGCTACTGTTAGTATTGACGATACATCACTTTGCCCAAGATTTGCCTGTAGGATTCTAAGAGATATTAAAGTTGGCCCATCACCTGCCTGGATGCAGCATCGCCTGCAAGCAGCCGGGATGCGTCCAATTAACAATATTGTCGATGTTACGAATTTTGTAATGCTCGAGATGGGACTGCCAATGCATGCCTATGACTATGATCTGTTAGCCAAACATAGCATTGTTGTCAGAAAAGCTATGCCAGGGGAGCGTCTGACTACTTTAGATGGTCAGAAACGTGAACTCTCGCCTGAGATGCTGGTTATCGCTGATGCGGTTCAGGCAGTCGGTATTGCCGGTATTATGGGCGGATTAGCTACTGAAGTAACTAATCGTACGCAAACAGTGCTGCTTGAATGTGCTGTATTTAATGGCGCTAGTATAAGAAGAACTTCACGGGCGCTTGGCCTGAGATCAGAGGCTTCCGGCCGGTTTGAACGAGGCGTAGATGCTGCTAATATAATTAGAGCATTAGACCGTGCGGCTAAACTTTTAGAGGATATGGGCGCTTGTAAAGTGTGCGAAGGCGTAATAGATAACTATCCGAATGTATTACTTCCTAAACAAGTTCAATTTACAGCTGATCAAATTAATAACCATTTAGGAACGTCAGTTGAGCAAAAAGTAATAGTTGACATATTGAAACGGTTAGAATTTCAAATCGAAGCAGATCAAGAAAAACTGTTAGTTACCGTACCAACTTGGCGTGGTGATGTAAGTGGGACCGCCGACATTGCTGAGGAAATTGCCCGCATTTATGGTTACAATAACATTCCATCAACTACGCCTTTTGGAGATATGAGTCGCGGCAGCCAGGATTATACCCAGTCAATTATCAGCACTGTCAAAAATATAATGCTAGGTGCAGGTTTTGACGAAATTATATCATATAGTTTTTCTCACCCGCAGGTGTTTGATAAATTGAATATCCCTGAACAAAGTCCGCTGCGTAATGCTATCACTGTATTAAATCCGATAACGGATGAGTTTCCAATTCTTAGGACCACATTAACCGCTGGACTGCTGCAAACTATTGTTTATAATCTATCACGCAAAAATGAAGATATGAAGATTTATGAGGTGGGCGCAGTATATTGGCCAAAAGAACTACCGCTGGAAGCATTGCCAAACGAGCATCTTAAGCTTTGCGGTGCGCTTGTGGGCAGCAAAAATCAACTATCCTGGAATTTATCCCGAGAAAGTGTTGATTTCTATGATGCCAAAGGTGATGTGGAAGTAATTCTGAATGGATTAGGAATAGAGAATTATGAAGTTTGCCTAGGTCAGCACTATTCACTTCATCCAGGGAAAACAGCTCAATTTTTTCAAAACGAAGAGCTTATTGCAATAGTCGGCGAGGTTCATCCAAAAGTTTTAGATGCTTTTGGTATTAACCGCAAGGTCTATTTATTTGAAATAGACATGGAGACTATCGCTAAAAAAGCTAATCTTGTTAATGCCTATAGTCAGTTACCTAAGTTTCCGGCTATTAATCGTGACTTAGCAGTAATTTTGCCAGTCGAAGTTTCTGCAAGTGAGGTAGAGGCGGCAATTATAAATGCTGCGGGACCATTAATGAGATCGCTTACTTTATTTGATCTTTATACGGGTGAACAGGTGCCGGCTGGAGCTAAAAGTATGGCGTATTCGCTCACCTTCCAGGCTCAAGATAGGACATTGACAGATGCTGAAGTGGATGAATACCACAAAAGGATAATTGTTTGCCTGAAAGAGAAATTTGCGGCTAAACTCCGAAAATAGTCTATAATTGTCCATCGCAAACATACAAAACCCTCTTTACGGATCGTAATGCCTGTGTTACACTGTTAACCAGGGGAACGATCTGTTTCTTAGAGACCGACCCTTGGGGCTCGGTCTTATTTTTTGTATCGTCCCCTACATTTTGCAAAAAGAAGGTGGGGGTATATGGATATTTTTCGAACTAAGAGTATTGAAATGCTTAAAGCTGGCGCTGAGAGAGTTGCACTTAAGAAAACGTTGGGTGCTACTGACCTAGTGTTGCTAGGCATCGGATGTATTGTCGGCACCGGTATTTTTGTTTTAACTGGTGTAGCAGCTGCGAAATATGCAGGACCTGGTATTATGCTATCTTTTATACTTTCTGGATTAGCTTGTACATTTGCGGCCTTGGCGTATGCTGAATTGGCGTCCATTGTTCCTATTTCAGGTAGTGCATATACTTATACGTACGCCGCGTTGGGTGAGTTCTTTGCTTGGATTGTCGGGTGGAATCTTGTTCTGGAGTACTCTGTCGGTTCAAGTGCTGTTGCGGCCGGTTGGTCGGGCTATGTCGTCGGATTATTAAAATCAGGTGGTATTGAACTATCTACGGCATATACTGCTGTGCCAGCGGACGGTGGCATTGTTAATTTACCGGCAATGTTTATCGCGCTATTCATAACTTGGCTTCTTGTGCTAGGAACCAAAGAAAGCGCTAATTTAAACAGAATACTTGTTTTTATTAAGCTTGCCGCTGTATTCATCTTTTTGGCTCTTGCCGGCCCTAAAGTAAATGTTGCTAACTGGTCACCACTAATGCCGTTTGGCTTCTCGGGTGTAGCTGCAGGCGCTGCAATCGTATTTTTTGCCTATATCGGTTTTGACGCTGTTGCTACAGCCGCTGAAGAATGTAAAAACCCGAATCGAGATCTTCCGATTGGTATCGTAGGTTCGCTTCTTGTATGTACCGTTCTGTACATTGCTGTTGCCGCTGTTCTTACAGGCGTGGTTCCGTATCATCAGCTTAATAATGCAGAACCTGTAGCTTTTGCCTTGAGACATATTGGTTATAATATAGGTTCAGCATTGGTTGGTACCGGAGCGATTTGCGGTATTACAACAGTTCTGTTGGTTTTAATGTATGGTCAGACGCGTGTATTCTTTGCTATGTCTCGTGATGGCCTTATTCCTGCTAGTATTTGCAAAATCCATCCTAAGTATGGTACTCCTCACGTCATTACGATTGTGGCAGGTATTGCGGTTGCATTAATTGCTGGCTTCTTGCCAATAGGCCTCATTGCTGAACTAACTAACATCGGCACGCTATTCGCCTTCTGCGTAGCGGCTGTCGGGGTTGCTGTAATGCGTATAACTAAACCGGATGTTGAACGTCCGTTTAGATGTCCTGCTGTTTGGGCAGTAGCACCTTTAGCTGTATTGTTCTGTGGATATTTAATGTATAATCTGCCGTTAGATACTTGGATGCGCTTTGGCATTTGGTCAGTACTCGGCGTTGTAGTATACTTTGTATACAGCTACCGCAACAGCGCGCTTAACAAGACTGAGGAAGCAAGTAAAGGGGCGTAAGCTAAAAAGCAGTTTATGCATTAGCATAAGCTGTTTTTTAATTTAATAATAATGCAGGATTTGCAATTAAGAGGTCGAAATTAATACTAATCATTAGATATATTGGGTGAAAATATGGCTGATAAGCAGTGTAAAGTAACAGTTGAAGTATATGGCGAATCATATGCGCTTAAAGGAGATCTTGAAGCTGAACGTGTTAAAATGATTGCAGCGTTAGTTGACGCAAAAATGAAAGAGATAGCAAAGAATAATGCTTTTCTCTCCCCTACGAAGATAGCTGTATTGGCCGCGTTAAACCTTGCGGACGATTACCTGCGTTTAGAGAATGATTTTAATCAAATCGTACAAATGGTCAAAGAAGTTAAATAAAAAATACTCCCCCAACCAATAATATAGTTAAAGGGGGATGTGTGGTGGATATTGCTGAGCTCGGACAAGTTTTGTTACATATGATTATCCTGCTTGGTGTAGCTCTTGTTGTCGTTCGTTTAATGGGTAATCGGACAGTTGGGCAATTTTCGCCTTTCGATTTTGTTTTAATGGTAGGAATAGGCGATATAATCGTCACTGCATCAATGGATAGATCTCAGACAATAATTGCGGGGATAGAAGGATTATTAGCTTTGCTTGTTTTGCAACAACTAATTTCCTATTTAGCGCTCAAAAGCACAACTTTAAGAAAGTGGTTTGAAGGAACTCCTGTTACTTTAATTAAAGATGGTCAGATTATTCGCGAGAACTTTGCTAAAACAAGTTTTAACTACGATGATTTGCGACAAGAACTGCATCGCCAGGGTATGGATATGACTAATTTAAAGGATATTAAGTTGGCGCGTTTGGAAAGTTGTGGTTCTTTTTCACTAATTCGCAAGACTGAAAAAGAGCCGCTTACGAAGGAAGACTTTGCCAACTACTTTAGTAATCTGATGGATAATCCGTTAAGTCCGATGGGGGAAAAGCTAGCTAAGTTAGAGCAATTAATGGCTGATGTTCATGTTTTATCAGAATATGTGAAACAGCAAACTATTAATAAGTCCCCGAACAAAGAGCAAGAAATCAATACGAGTAAAGATTTGCACTAGAGGAAGGGGGATTCCCTTCTTCTTTTAATTGTGAGGGAGTCTTTGGGGCAGAGGCTCGTGGATAACGAAGGAGATGTTGCAATGGTAGAACTATTAGCTCCGGTAGGAAATAAAGAAGCCTTAATTGCGGCCGTTGAAGCTGGTGCAGACGCCGTTTATCTGGCAGGTAAATCTTTTGGCGCGCGAGCCTATGCATCTAATTTTGCTGATGAGGAATTAGCTGACGCTGTTCGGTTTTCTCATCTGCGAAATGTTCTGGTTTATGTTACCGTGAACACCTTAGTTGATGATAGTGAGTTACCAGAACTTGTAAGATACTTGAGGTATTTATACGAAATCAGTGTAGATGCAATTATAGTGCAGGACGTTGGTGTTGCAAAAGTTGCAAAAGAGGTTGTTCCTAGCCTGCCTATCCATGCAAGTACGCAGATGACCATTCATAATTTAGAGGGTGTAAAATTACTAACTGAGTTAGGATTTAAAAGAATTGTCTTAGCGCGGGAAGTATCCCTTTCTGATATTCAGACCATTTGCGAAAAAACAGATACGGAAATCGAAACATTTGTCCATGGGGCGCTATGCATTTCTTATTCTGGTCAGTGTCTGATGAGCAGCATGATTGGTGGAAGAAGCGGAAATAGAGGACGTTGTGCACAACCATGCCGTTTACCATATACACTAATAGATGATAACAATAATGAGGTACTAGCTGGATCAGACGTTGGTGAATATTTATTAAGCCCTAAGGACTTAAATACTTTGGGGTTAATACCAGAATTTATTCAGGCAGGGGTTAAATCTTTCAAAATTGAAGGTCGTATGAAACGTCCCGAATATGTTGCGGTTGTTGTTGATACATATCGCAGGGCAATAGATTCTTACTTAGCGAGTCCTGGGAACTATGAAATTGACCAACAAGATATAAAAGATTTAGCACAAATCTTTAACAGAGACTTTACGACGGCATATCTTAAAGGAAAACAGGGCCATCTTATGATGAGTGACCGCCGACCTAATAACCGCGGTGTGCGAATAGGCCGCGTTCTTCAGTATGATAGCCGAAAAAAAACAGTAACAATAAAGCTGGACGAACCCTTATCCCAAAATGATATATTGGACTTTTGGGTAAAGGTTGGCGGACGAGTAAGCGCTACTGTTTCTAAAATTATAGTTGACGGGCAGGAAACAACTTATGCTCCTGCTCGAAAAGAGGTAGTTTTACCGCTTTCCTCTCCAGTAAAAGCTAATGATCGAGTTTTTAAAGTTTTTGACGCTAAGTTAATGGATCGTGCACGCGGTTTTTTTGAGCATAATGAGAAGACGCGTATAGCTATAAATGCGGAAGTTAAAGTTTCTGCAGGGCGGCCAATGATAATTTCGCTAACTGATGCTGACGGATATAATAGTAAGGTGAGTACAGAGTTTATTGCTGAGCCTGCATTGAAACGACCATTGACTGTTGATACTATCACAAAGCAAATTGATCGGTTAGGTAATACTATGTTTAAGTTAGCTAACCTAACATGTGAGATAGAAGACCCAGTAATGGTACCTTTAAGTGAAATTAATGATGCCAGAAGAAGAGCGATTAAAGAACTGGAGGAAGCTCGTTTAGCTAAATTTAGACGTCCGTTACTGGAGAACGATGATTTAAATATAGGCTTTTACTCGCAAGTAAATACTTCTAAGGTAAAGAAGCCTGCTAAACCTTATTTAACTGTAAATGTCGATACTGTCGAAAAAGCGATTAGCTGTCTCGAAAATGGTGCTGACATTATAATGTTTGGCGGAGATTCTTATAATCATAAAGCTACTACAGATGATGATTATAAGCGAGTTGTAGCTTTAGCCCGTGAAAAAGAAAAGGAAGTTATTTTATCAACACCTCGCATAATTAAAGAATGGCAGAAAGATGCTGTTCGGCGTAATTTGGAACTTTTCAAAGAACTTGAGCCTGACGCAGTTAGTGTATTAAATATCGGCACGTTGGAGCTAACAAGGGACCTAAATTTAAAGTTGCATGGCGATTATTCTCTCAACATCTATAACAGTGCGGCAGTAGAGTTTTGCCAAGGGCTAGGATTTAATAGTATTACATTATCGCCAGAATTAACTTTGTCCCAAGTTGAACGCATAGTAGGGCGCAGTGAGCTTTTAACAGAATGCTTAGTCCACGGCTTTATGGAACTGATGGTAACCGAGTACTGTACAATGGGGAGCTATCTTGGCGGGTTGCACAAAGGGCAATGTAATCAAGCATGTCAGCGCGGTCAATATATGTTAAAAGACAGAAAGGGCATAAAATTCCCGTTGGTCACTGATCAGTATTGTCGTATGCATGTGCTTAACTCTAAAGAGCTTAGTATGATTCCTCATACGCCTAAGTTTGGCGAAATCGGAGTAAACAGAATCCGTATTGAAGGGAAGCAAGGTACAGTCGAATATATAGGTAAGGTGACTAAGCTTTATCGCGATATTTTGGATCAGGGTCAGAAACATCCTGTTTTTACTAATAGTGGTTTGCTTGAACGTTACGAGAATGATATAACTAGAGGTCACTATTTTAGAGGAGTTCTATAAGGGAGAATTAGATGGATTTATCAGTTTTACGTACGCTAGAGTATAATAAGGTGCAAGAAATGTTGGCTAGCAGGACTAGTTCAGCAATGGGCAAGGAATTGGCCTACCAGCTTATACCTGTAAGCGATTACTCCGAGGTTCAAACTAGAATTAAAGAGACTGAGGAGGCTAGGCGTATTCTTGACGAATACCCAAATATCCCTTTAGGTGGAATTCGTGATATTAGAGGGATAGTCAGACGGGCACAATTAGAGGCAATATTAGAGCCTGATGAATTATTAGCTATCGGAAGTACTCTTTATGCCGGAAGAAGGCTGAAGGTATTTTTTAAAGGGTTGCCTGCTGAAATAAGTCTATTATCAGCGTTAGTTGAACAGGTTACAGTATTACCTTATATTGAGAGTCTCATTGAAAACACTATCAGTGAACACGGTACTATCCGAGATGATGCAAGTACAGAATTAACTCGCCTAAGACGAGAGATTAGGAATTTGCAGCTAAGAGTAAAAGAGAAGTTAGACAGTATACTTCGATCCAGTGAATATCAAAAACTATTTCAAGATACTTTGGTAACTGTTCGCGGTGACCGTTACGTTATTCCTATAAAACAGGAATATCGGAGCAGCTTTCCGGGGATAGTTCATGATCAATCTGCAAGTGGAGCGACGGTGTTTATTGAGCCGCTTGCTATTGTTAATCTGAACAATGATATAAAGCAACTGATGTCTGCTGAAAAGTCAGAGGTAGAACGTATCCTGCGGATGATTAGCGGTAAAATATCCGAAATATCGGCAGCGCTATTGGTTAATTGCACTGTGTTGGCGAAAATAGATTTGCTTTGTGCCAAGGCTAGACTTAGCATTGATATGAAAGCTACAAAACCCATGATTAACTCCAATGGGGTTGTGGAATTGCGGCAGGCGCGGCATCCGCTTATTGATACTGAAGTTGTTGTGCCTATTGATATTTCCCTTGGTAAAAAATTTAATATTTTAATAATTACGGGTCCCAATACTGGCGGCAAGACTGTATCGTTAAAGACATTAGGGTTATTTTCTATGATGGTTCAAGCTGGTCTTTATATTCCTGCTGCCGTTGAGTCTCAAATGCCGATATTTAACAATATTTATGCTGATATTGGGGACGAACAAAGTATAGAACAGAGTTTGAGCACCTTTTCGGCGCATATGACAAATTTAGTAAAAATATTATCGCGAGTTTCTAATAATGACTTAGTACTAATTGATGAGATTGGTGCCGGTACTGATCCTCAAGAAGGCGCTGCCTTGGCTATGTCGATCCTTGAGCATTTACTGAAGCTCGATACCAGAGTAATGGTAACAACCCACTATAGTGAACTTAAAACATTTGCTTATTCTAGACATGGAATCGAGAATGCAAGCGTAGAATTTGATATACAAACATTGCGGCCTACTTATCGTCTGCTACTAGGTGTTCCTGGCGGAAGCAATGCTTTTGCAATAAGCCGTCGGCTGGGGCTTTCAGGGGATATAATTGAAAGGGCAAAAGCATTACTTAGTAAAGAACACACTGATCTAGAGACCTTGCTCAATGATCTTGAGGCGAAAAAACGTGCTTATAACCAAATGTATGATCAAGTAAGTCTTGAACGACAGCGACTTTTGTCCGATCAAGAAAGTCTACAGCTTGAAGTGCAAAATCTTCGCGAAAATAAGAATTCAGTTTTGGCCAAGGCGCGTGATGAGGCAGCTCTAATTTTGCGTAATGCAAGACGTGAGGCTGCAGATATTATCGATGAACTAAAAGCACAGTTCAATGTAAACCAGGCAAAAGAGCGCCAACAGGCAATAGACAAAGCTCGCCAGAGATTAAAAAGCAGCTTGAGCGATATAAGTGTTGAGGAGGATGTTGTAAGGCCGCCCAGCAAAGAATTGCTCAAACCTGGAACATCAGTGTATATTACTACACTAAGACAGAAAGGAACAGTTCTGACTGTAGGTGATGAAGAGGTTAATGTTCAGGTTGGAATTCTAAAAGCTACTGTTCCGTTAACTGCTTGTATAATTAGTGAAGAAAGCAAACAAGATAGGGCTAAAAGTTATAAACTAGCAACATCTAACAGTTATTCCTCAAGTGCTATTAGGGATATAGCTAGGCAAATAGACATTAGGGGAACAACAGTAGAAGAAGCAGAAACAATTCTGGATAAATTTTTAGATGATGCTGTTCTAAATGGTCTCACTCAGGTCATTGTAATTCATGGAAAAGGTACGGGTGCACTTCGCAAGGGAGTACGAACATATTTAAAACATCATCGAGCTGTCAGAGATATAAGTATAGGTGAAGTCAATGAGGGTGGCGATGGAGCAACTGTTGTTAAGCTTTTATAGTACGAAAAACGGGCTGTATACAAAACGTAATGTATACAGCCCGTTTTCGTTTTTAAAAATTAGTTTTCCAATTAAGATAACGTCCTAACCCTTTTCGATCTGTATCTTCAGTTTCTGTGACCTGGACCGAAGATTCAGTTGGGGTTATGACAGCCGCCGCTGGAGGAACTGGAGCCGAGGCAGTTACAGTAGCGGCTGTAGGATCATCTTGTTTCGTTTCTGGTTTTGAAGTGTTCTTTTCCGGCTTAGCCTGTTCTTGCTTGTCACTGGTATTTCCGCCCATACTGTTTATTAACCCCATAATTGCAGCAATATTAGACGGATTTAACTTAGATTTTAACTGTGGGTTGTTAAGTAGTGGTAAGAGAGACATAAGCATATCTGGGGAAGGGCCTCCAGAATGACCATCTCCCTTGGTTAGTTCGCCTAATAGCTTTTGCAATGGATTTCCGGCAGCCGTTGCTGTCACTTGTGCTGGTTGAGAGTGGTTTCTGTTCAAGATTGTAATTAGGCAAATTAGAGAAAGAACGTTTATAAGTGTATCGTAATTTTTCCCATCAGTAGTAAAAGTATCAATTGTTTGAGTAATTATCTGCATTAAAGACTTTTCGGGAATAGCTCCGGACATTGTGCCTCCTCCTTAAAATAGGCCAGGAATTTTGGGCAAGTTTAAATCGCCGGCCAATTTGCTCATAGCCACCTGATTGAGTTCGCGGGACTTTGTTAGTGCGTTATTTACTGTTGTTACTAGTAGGTCTTGCAGTAAAGCAGCATTTCCTGCAGATAAGTATTTGCTATTTAATTCGATAGATACAACTTCTTGTTGTCCATTCATTATTATTTTAATTACATCTCCAGTTGAAACTTCTACTCTTTCATCTTTTAGACGGCTTTGTACTTCTTCAACATTTTGTTGAATTTTTTTTACCATTTCCATCATATTTCCGACCTGCTCTAACAATTCGAATCCCTCCTAATTTCTCTATCTCGTATAATTTATGTAGTTTATTCATTCATTCCAAAATTGTGTGTGTCCAACCTAGAAACTGGACCATCATGGAACCTTAGATCATATATTAAAATAGAATAGATTAATCAAAGAACGGGGTGATTATTATGAGATTAAGGCGTAAGCATATTCGGAAGTTAAAACGTGTCAGCAATGAGAATGTGAATAGTACGTCTGAATTTTTAACTGAAACTAATGGGGAAGAGATTAAAATAGCTAAACCAGTAGTTAGTAGCAATATGGGGTTTATTAGAAAAATAGTTAACAATCCTAACTTTACTTTTCAAGTATTGGTCATCATACTTACATTGGCATCTGATAACGTTAGGATGGATAGAAGAATTGACACTATGACAACTAAAATTGAGGCTATTCGCGGGATAACTGATGTCTTGACAAATACCATGCAGTCAGTAAGGGCCGCTTCTGAGGCTCCAAAACATATTAGAAAGCTATTGCAGTAAAAATGTACTAATGGCTCAGTAACACTTCGATATTTTAATCCATATATTAAACTAGAAGGGCGGGCAGTACGCCCTAAAAGATACACTTAAGGGGGTAATGTTATGGTAAGAGGCTGTGGTGGATTTGGAGGAGGATCTTGGTGGATTATCATTATAATCATTATCCTGCTGTTCTTCTTTGCTGAAGAAGACACTACTTTATCATAATCATGGATACTTAAGGCATGGAGAGGCCGAAAACGTATTTCCTTAAGTAAGCTATAGGTGTAACCCTATGCTAGGTAGCTCCATATATTAAAGTAAAAAGAATATTGAGAAGAAAACAAAGAGAGGAGGATTAATTATGGCTCGTGGATTTGGCGGCTGTGGGTTCGGCAATGGTAGTGGAATCTGGATTATCATTATAATTATAATCCTACTGTTCTTCTTTGAAGACGATTCTCCGACTGGTTTATAGTAATGTATATGCAATAACAAAAAAAACACGCGTAAAAACGCGTGTTTTTTTAAATTATTTTTTGTTATCATCAGACTTTTCTGCTGTCTTCGGTAATTTAGCCTTTTCCGGTTTTGGCGGGGGCGGCAAAGCTTTGTCTTTGGAATCATTCAGCTCGGGTTTTACTTCCAAATCTTTATCTTTCTGTTTACTATCTTTCTCGTCTTTTTTCTTAGTCTGTGGTGATTTATTATCTGCCTTAGCGGGGTCATCGGTTTCTTTATCGGTTTCTTTATCAGTTTTTTCATCGAGCTTAGGAGGTTCTGGTATAATCAAGCCGGCGGGCTTAATAAAGTCTCTTACGGGGAGTTTGGAACATGCGTTAATCATAAAAGAACGCCAGATATCCGCTGGTATAGTTCCTCCGGTTATTCCATTTAAATATCCATCATTGTCATACCCAATCCAGACTGATGCCACGATATCGGGAGTAAAACCAACAAACCATGCATCTTTGTAATCATTAGTAGTACCTGTTTTACCTGCCGCTGGCCGGCCGATGTTGGCGGCAGTACCAGTACCTTTTGTGATAACACCGCGCATCATGTCAAGTAATATATATGCACTTCGTTCGCTAATTACAGCTTTTTCCCTAGTTGTACGCTGCTCAAGAACTTTACCATTGCGATCAAGTATTTTAATGATTGCAATCGGTTCAGCTTTTACGCCCTGGTTGGCTATAACGCCAAAGGCGCTAGCTATTTCTAGTGGTGTTACACCCCGAGTTAAGCCACCTAAAGAAGAGGCAAGATTTCTATCGTTGATAGAACCTTGAAGGACTAGGGTTGAAATTCCGAGCTGCTGCGCATAGTAAAGCGGTTTGTCAACGCCTACTTGCTGGGCTAATTTTACTGCCGGAACATTAAGTGAACGCTCTACTGCCGTTCTGAGTGTAACGTTGCCATTAAACTTGCCGTTATAGTTCTGTGGTGACCAGTCGCCGAATGTAACAGGAGTATCACTAATTATTGAAGCAGAATCTAACCCGCTTTCTATTGCTGCTAGAAAGACAAACGGTTTAAATGCAGAACCTGGCTGGCGCTCAGCCATAACAGCGCGATTAAATTCATCGTCGCCGCGGCCTCCAACCATAGCCTTTATATGGCCATTATGAGGATCTATTGCCACTAAAGCCCCTTGTGGCTGTTTTATACCATTACTATCTTTCCTTGCTGCCGGTAGTTTGCTCATAGCTTGCTCTGCCGCAATTTGCATATCGTAGTCAAGCGTAGTATAAATTTTTAAGCCATCTTTGTAGACTGAATCGGCCCCATACTTTTCCATTACTTGCTGTGTGACGTAGTCTACAAAGTAAGACGCAGTTGATGAGTTACCTCCTGAGCCAGAACGTGCTGCTAATTTTAGTTTTGTATTTTTTGCCTTATTTGCAGTTGTTTGGTCAATATATTCATATTTAACCATTTGATCAAGGACTGTATGCTGGCGTTCGGTTGCTGCCTTCAAGTTGTTAAAAGGCGAGAAATAATTAGGACTTTTTGGTATGCCAGCTAGCATTGCGCTTTCGGCAAGAGTCAAATCTTCAACGTTCTTTCCGAAGTATACATGGGCAGCAGCTTGAACTCCATATGCGCCTTGGCCGAAATATATTTGGTTCAGATAGAGTTCTAAAATTTCATTCTTTGTATATTGGCGTTCAATTTGTATAGCTAAAAAAGCTTCTTGGATTTTTCGCTTTAGTGTACGTTCTTGTGACAGTAAAGCGTTCTTTGCCAACTGCTGTGTAATTGTGCTACCACCCTCAGAAACGCCACGATTAGCTAGATTAGACCAAGCCGCACGCAGGATTCCTCGCGGATCAATACCGGCATGTTGATAGAAACGAACGTCCTCAACCGCAACAAAAGCATGCTGCAAATTCTTTGGCACTTTGCTTATCGGTACCGGAATACGGTTTTCAACTGATTTGGTTGTAGCGATTAACTTGCCATTAATATCATAAATCTGCGAAGCAGCAGCTGGACGAATATCGCCTTTTAAGCTAGGGAGGGTACTAAAACTAGCTGCTATGAAACCAAGTCCGGCGCCAGTTACAAGGACAATAATTACGGTAAGCAAAATAAGAGTAATATTAAAGCGAGACTTCTTCGAAGAGCGACTGCCTTTTCTTCGAGCGCCGCTGTTATCATTCTGCATGGTCATCCTCCTACTATGAATCATATAAAGGTTATTATATCATAAAAAGTCGATAGTGTTATTGATTATAGAATCCTTTAGAATTTTAGCGACATTATATAATCGGCTAAAATTGTAAATATTTGCTTTTGAATTTACTTTGGAGGTACTGTATGTACTTCTGGATCAGCAGTTAAAATTAATTAAACGCGATATAGCGGAAATCCTGCCCCCAAAGCGAACTAATTGAAAAAATCAACGCTTTGTCAATTCAAAAATGGTAAGCGAAGGCTTGCCGAAAATTGTCTTCTCAGCATAAAATAAGAGTTGCTACCAAAAGGTCGCAATTTTTTTTATTCACAAATAATCAACGTGGGCCATATAATGAATGAGCCTAAAACTTTAAGTCTACTCAGTGAGCAATCTGCAATCTGGGGAGGAAGTATTGATGAGATTTGCGGTGCGTAAAAAGCGAAAAATACCAACGATGACTTTGGCATTGATATTGATTATATCGTTATTTGTATATAGCTTCTGGGTGATGGAGACTAATTTAAAGCCAACGCTTCTAGCTATTGCTGAGGCAAAGGCTACATTAATTGCGACAGAGGCTATAAATAATGTAATTAATGACTATGTAAGCCGCAGTATTGATCCACAGACTCTAGTGATTGTGAAAGTTGACAGTCGGGGCAGAGTTGTATTAATTCAGCCTAATACAATGGAGTTTAATAAACTAGCAGCTGATACAACTATTAAAGTCCAAGAGGTATTAAAACAGATTGGTCATGAAAAAATCAGTATTCCGATTGGTCAAGTTTTAGGCAGTCAACTTTTAGCCAGTATGGGGCCCAAAATTACTGTAACAATCATTCCAATCGGAACAGTACAGGTTAAAGTAGTAGATAATTTTGAACAAGCCGGTATTAACCAAACGCGGCATATGGTTTACTTAGTAACGACTACCCAAATAAGAATTGTGGTTCCACTTGTAAGTAAAAGTGTAATGGTTAATACCCAAGTGCCAATTGCTGAGTATGTAGTTGTTGGCGAGGTGCCAAGTACGTATGTTCAGTTTCCTTTCCCATTAGCCAATGAATTTGCAGGAAATGGGCATGAGAATAATCAACAGCCAAATTCTAATCAACATTGATAGAGATTCGTAACAGTTGTTCAATACGATAATATTGACACAAGAAGTTTATTTGTGGTAATATTCTTCACGTTATAGACATAAAACAACACAAAGTTAAGAAGTCTGTTGACAATTACTTTTATATGTGTTAACATATAAAAGTCGTCAGTTCAACAAATCACACATATTCTTGATTGTTGCTTGGTTATTGAAGTATATAACGATGATGCTCCTTGAAAACTGAACAATGTAAGGTTAAACAATATGCCAGATGTGCGGTGCTTTTCGAAGCACAACTAATAAATTCTTTATTGATTATAAGAGCCATCAAGGCTCCAATAATATAACTTTATTGGAGAGTTTGATCCTGGCTCAGGACGAACGCTGGCGGCGTGCTTAACACATGCAAGTCGAACGGACCGGAGTCTGAC